>NZ_LFJB01000117.1:0-25653 GCF_006658625.1 Bradyrhizobium sp. UNPF46 | reverse complement strand
ATCGCCTCATCCTAAAGTCGCAAGACCGGAAAGCCCGGCCTCCGTGGAGGCCGGGCTTTTTCTTTGCCGCAGTGCGATCGCGATGGAATTAGGTCGCCGCTTGCGCCATGCTGGTCCCAAGCCTCGGAAAGAAGGCTCACAATCACTGATACATCAGGGCAGGAAATCATGAAGAGAAGAGACTTCATCAAGGTCACAGGACTTGGCGCGGCCGGCGCGGCCACGCTCGCGGCTCCCGCGATCGCGCAATCGATGCCGGAAATCAAATGGCGCATGCCGACGAGCTGGCCGAAATCGCTCGACACGCTGTTTGGCGGCGCCGAGATGATGTGCAAGATGGTCGCGGAGGCGACCGACAACAAATTCCAGATCCAGATCTTCGCGGCAGGCGAGATCGTGCCGGGCCTTCAGGTGCTCGACGCCGTGCAGAACGGCACCTGCGAAATCGGCCACACCGCGTCCTACTATTATTTCGGCAAGGATCCGACCTTCACCTTCGGATCGGCCGTGCCGTTCGGCCCGAACATGCGCATCAACCAGGCCTGGTACATGCAGGGCGGCGGGCGCGAAGTGCTCAACGAGTTCTACAAGGGCTACAACGTCGTCTCGCTGCTCGCAGGCAACACCGGTTGTCAGATGGGCGGCTGGTTCAGGAAAGAGGTCAACACGCCCGAGGATCTCAGCGGCATGAAATTCCGCATCGGCGGCTTCGCCGGCCGTGTGCTCCAGAAGCTCGGTGTCGTGCCGCAGCAGCTCGCCGGCGGCGACATCTATCCCGCGCTGGAAAAGGGCACCATCGACGCCGCCGAATGGGTCGGCCCCTATGACGACGAGAAGCTCGGCTTCTACAAGATCGCGCCGCACTACTACTATCCCGGCTGGTGGGAAGGCGGGCCGATGCTGCTGGCCTTCGTCAACCTCGACAAGTGGAACGCGCTGCCGAAATATTACCAGAGCGTGCTGGAGCAGGCCGGCCACTACGCCAACAACTACATGATGGCGCGCTACGACACCGCCAATCCGCTGGCGCTGAAGAAGCTGCTGGCGGGCGGCGCCAAGCTGCACGCCTTCTCGCCGGCGATCATGGATGCCTGCTACAAGGCCGCCAAGGAGCTGCACGCCGAAGTCGCTGCGACCAACCCCAACTTCAAGAAGGTGCACGACTCGCTCGCCAAGTTCACGGGCGACGGCTACGCCTGGTTCCAGGTCGCCGAGGTCGGCTACGACATCTTCATGGCGCGGCGCTCGCAGAGCTGATCACGCATCACCGATCGGTGCAGCGCCCCGGAGCGAAGGCTCCGGGGCCTTTTCTCGTTCGTCCAAGGGAGCCCCAACTCAAAATTCGAAAAACAACCCCATGCACAGTAGCCAACGGGTTGATAGGTCGTAAGAAAATCAGCGGTGCAGCAGCTCGGGCGGAGTCGGAACGCTTTGACTCGTCGGGCAAAACAGGGGCCGGACGCGATCGTCGAATAATCCGAAATAGGATTCGTCGCCCGCGCGGCCGAAGTTGGACGCTCGTAACCTTGCCGTGAACACGATGCGTAGTTTTGCGGTGTTCCTTTCGCGAAAGGGGCGGGCTATCGGGAGCCTGCAATCGGGCTGGAGTCGCGGCCTTCGGCGTATTTCTGCGCCATCCGGACTTCACGGTACGATATACCGGACTCAACCAGTCCCGACCAAGTTCAGCGTTTCATCGAATGCGGCGACATCTTGATCCTCGATCGAGATGTCGAAAAGCCGTTTCCGGTCGGTATCTATCAATGAGCATGGCAACTGAAATCGTACAACTCCTCGTGCAATCGGCCGGTACTTGGCTCTTCGAAGGCACGCGTTCGGACCTGAGCGATCGCGAATGGATGGCCTTGCGCTTTCTTGCTCTCGCGAACAGACTTTCGCGGACCCCGACGGCTCTCGCCGGCTTTCTGGGGACCACGCGCGGCGGCGCATCTCAGATTACCGCCGCGCTTCAGGAAAAGGGATTGGTGGTCCGCAAGCCATCTGCGGACGACAAGCGCTCGATCACGCTATGTCTCACGGCTGAAGGCGAGAAGTTCCTCAAGCAAGATCCGATCAATGCCCTGCGAGACCAGATCGTGGCACTCGAAGGCTCCGATCGATCTCGGCTACGCGATACGCTTCGCCGCGTCCTCGTCGGGCTGGATGTTGCCGAGCGCCGTCATCACACCGACGTTTGCAATCAATGTGTGTTCCTGGTCGAGAACGGAGAGGGCAAGGACCGTCATTTCAAGTGCCGGCTCTTTCGGAAATCGATCGCCCCGACGGAGACGAGCCAGCTGTGCACCTATTTCGAGGGGCGGAGCTGAAGAAGTCCCTTCTGCTGCGGCGCAATCGCCCTTGAACCTCATTCCGGCGGAGGACGTCAAACCCGGGATATTTGAGGGTGCCTGCCTTGTCCCCGGGTCTGATCGATCTGTTTCACATTCCGACGCTGATCTATGCATGGGCCTTCACGCTTGCATTGATGGCCGGGCCACTGTTGCTGAAGTTCTTGAATGAGGAGCCGGTCACGCGGTGCGCGGTCCTGCAAGCCGCCGCGAGCTTCATCATGACGGGATGTTGGCTGACATTTGGATCCGCCGCCATCAACGCTTACGAGCATGGCCTGATCTCGCTGCCTATGAGTATCCTCGCGGTGGCGTGCATGTTTGCCGCCGCGGCCGGCAGCTCGTTCCTGATCGAGCGGCGGTGTTCCGATCAACAAGCCGGCGCGCAAAGCTTACACGAATCTGACAAGGTATGAAAAAGCAGGCAAGACCTGCCTTTTTGCTGGCTGAAACCGGTCGAATGATGGAAGACAACGCGAATGCGGCGCGAGCCGTGCGCTGATCTGGCTATCCCGCAGGACCGCAATGCGCCTTCTGATCGTCGAGGACAATGCCGAGCTGTCGCGGCTCGTTGCGGCCGGGCTGGCGGCGGCCGGCTACCAGAGCGACATCGTGGGCAGCGCGGCAGAGGCACGCGAGGCGGTGAGCAGCGTCAGCTATGCCGCGATGATCCTCGACCTCGGGCTGCCCGACGGCGACGGTCTGTCGGTGCTGCGCGAGCTGCGCCTCAAGATGGAGCCGCTTCCCGTGCTGGTGCTGACCGCGCGCGGCGGCCTGCAGGACCGCGTCAGCGGCCTGCGCAGCGGCGCCGACGATTATCTCGCCAAGCCGTTCGCGATGGAGGAGCTGGTGGCGCGGCTGGAGGCGATCCTGCGCCGGCCCGGCCAGCTGCTCGGCCGCTCGCTCAGCCTCGCCAACCTCGTCTACGACACCGAGAGCCGCCAGATCTTCGTCGACGACCAGCCGCGGATCATCTCCGCGCGCGAGACCTCGGTGCTCGAGATCCTGCTGCGCCGGCAGGGCCGGGTGGTGCCGAAGAAGAACGTCGAGGACCACATCTTCGGCCTCGACGGCGAGGTCGCCTCCAACGCGGTCGAGGTCTATGTCTCCAGGCTGCGCAAGCAGCTCGCCGAGCACGGCGCCAAGGTCGTGATCCACACCATCCGCGGCGTCGGCTATCTCATGGACGTGGAGAAATAGCGTGACCAGGGTCGGATCCAATGCCGGGTCCTATGGCAGGTCGCCGACCTTCAAATCGCTGATCTGGCGCATCGTGTTCCTGCACATCCTGGCGGTCGCGGTGGTCGCGATCTTCCTGCCGCTGGTGCTGTTCTGGCTGCTCAATTCGGAGATCGACCAGCTGCATCGCGATGCCATGCGCGCCCAGGCCGAAGTGCTGGCGGAGCGCATCATCGTGCAGCCGGACGGCCAGTTGACGTTCAATCTGCCCGACAGCCTCAAGGGCCTCTATTCGGATGCCTACGGCCGCTATCAGTACGACATTCGCGATGCCGACGGCCGCCTGCTGTTCTCCTCGCACCGGCGCGCCGCCGCCGCCGCGCCGCGTTCGTCGGACAGCATTTCCGGCGCGACGGTTACCCGCGACATCGACGGCAAGACGGTGCGCATCCAGGTCGCCGAGGACCTCGCACACCGGGATGTCATCATCGACGACATCGTCTCGAACTTCTTCCGGCGCGTGGGATGGATCACGATCCCGATCCTCCTGGTTCTGCTCGCCACCGACATCATCATCTTTCGCCGCGCGATCGCGCCGCTGTGGAGGGCCTCCGAGAAGGCCAGCAACATCGGTCCGGCGCGCACCGACATCCGCCTGCCGACGGAGCAGATCCCACGCGAGATCCTGCCGCTTGTCACTGCCGTCAACCAGGCGCTCGACCGCCTCGAGGGCGGCTTTCGGGTGCAGCGGCAGTTCACGGCGGATGCCGCGCACCAGCTGCGCACGCCGCTCGCGATCCTGCGGACGCGAATCGAGACGCTTGACGATCGCGCGGCGCGGCAGGCGCTGCATGCCGACATCGAAGCCATGAGCCGCATCGTCGCCCAGCTCCTGGAGATCGCCGAGCTCGACACCCTCGTGCTCGACCCCGGCGAGAGCGCGGATCTGCGCGCCGTCTGCGCCGAGGTGGTCGGCTCGATCGCTCCGTTCGCGATCAGCCAGCACAAGGACATCGCGCTCAAGGGCACCGACGCGCCGGTCACGATCCACGGCAATGCGGAGATGCTCCAGCGCGCGATCTTCAACCTCGCCGAAAACGCCATCAAGTTCACCGCGCGAGATACGTCGGTCGACGTCGAGGTTCGCGAGGACGGCTCGGTGCGGGTGCGCGATTGTGGCCCGGGCATTGCGGAGGCCGAGCGCGAGCTGATCTTCCAGCGCTTCTGGCGCGCCGACCGCCAGCGCAGCGACGGCGCGGGCCTGGGGCTTTCCATCGTGCGCGCAGTGGCAGACGACCATGCCGCGACGATCGCGGTGGTGAATCTTCCGGAAGGCGGGGCCGAGTTCACGCTGCAGTTTCGGCTGGCGGACGAGGTGAAGGTCGACACGGACATCGCCGGGCACTGACACGACATCCTCTCCCGGGGGCAGGAGGAAGGGAGGACGGCGGAGAAGGTCGAGCCAGGAGGCGGTCGTGGCGGGGTGGTCGATCTCTCAATTCATGCAGGCTGCAGCTTCGCTCGCTTCACCGCTGCCCCTCGAGCACCGCAATGTTCGCCTTCACCCGTTTTGACAGATCAGGAAAAGGCAGACACGCCCCGACATAGGGATCGTTGGATCTCGGCGGCTTGTCCGTCTGCTCGCCGATCAGCTCCTTGAGCTGATTGAGATTCTTTTCGTCGATGCGGTCCATGCAAGCGGCAGCGCGAATGGCGCGGTCGCATTTCTCAATGTCATCGGGCAATCGAAGCGACGCGTACCTGATCCTCGACTGCTGGAATTTCCTCAACGCTGCCTTGTAGTCACCGGCTTTGTAGGCGTCGTGCCCTTCGTCGAAGAGAGCCCGGCCTTCGCGATGAACAAGGCGCTCGGCTTCCGATTCCTCCGAGCGGGCCGGGGATGCGTGAATGACAAGGACAACGGTCAGGAAAAGCAATGATCTCATATGGGCCCCACTTATAATGGGGCAATATTATTGGAAACGTGCATGCGATGTCCACGTATCAGGCTATTTCAGCTTGCCGGTGGACAGGTCCATGATCATGCGCGTCGCCAGATAGAGCCGCGGCACGATGCTGTTGATCTGAACATATTCGGCTTCGTTGGAGTGCGCGCCGAATCCCGACAGGCCCATGCCTTCCACCACGGCTCCCCTGGCCTTGAGCGCGGCGAATGCGGCGTCGGTGCCGCCACCGGTCGCTCTCTCGTCGACCTTGAGGGGCATTCCGATCTCCTGGTAAATCGTCTTGCCGTGGGCCGCGACCTGGCGCGAGGCCTCGCTGGCTTCGAGCGGCGGGCGACGCACCTCGAACTTCAAGTCGACCTTGGAGTTCGGCAGCAGGCGATTCTTGATCTTGTCCTGCAGCGCCTTCTCCAGCTCGTCGAAGTCGGACACTTTGAGCGCACGCGCATCGGCCTGGGCGCTGGCCTCGGCGGGGATCACGTTGCGGTTGGTGCCGGCCTTGGAGACCGTCCAGTTCAGCTTCAGGCCCTGCTCGGGCTTGGACAGGTCCTTCATCTGCAGAATTTGGTGCGAGAGCTCGTACAGCGCATTCACGCCGCCTTCGGGCCTCGCGCCTGCATGAGAAGACTTGCCCTGCACCGTGAGATAGGCCGAGCCGATGCCGCTGGTGGCGAGGCGCAGCGTGCCGTCGGTGCCGCCGCCTTCGAAGGAGAACACCGCGTCCTGGTCCGATGCGAATTTGGTGATGGTGCTGCGCCAGCCGGGGGAGGAGATCTCCTCGTCGCCGTTCGTGAGCACCGTCAGCGTGCCGTAATCCCTGAAAGCCAGCTTCTGCAGCAGGGCCACGGTGTGGAGGATGAGCGCGACACCCTGCTTGTCGTCGGCAATACCGAGCCCGTAGGCCTTGTCGCTGTCGATGCGGAACGGCTGGTCCTTCAGCATGCCCTTCAGGTACACCGTGTCCATATGGGCGATCAGCATGATCTTCTTGGTTCCCGTGCCCTTGAACACGGCATGCACGGCCGGCCCAATCCTCTCCGGCGTATCGTCGAGACGCGTGATGTCGGTGGGCTGCAGGATCTCCACGGTGCCGCCGAGCTGCTTGAGCTGACCGGCGACGCGCTCGGCGATCTGGTTCAGGCCGTCGATGTCCTTGCTGCCGGATTCGATGTTGACGAGATCGCGCAGCGTGTCGAGCAGCGGCTGCTGCTCCTTTTGCGCCAGCGCGTGGACGTCGGCGATCGGCTCGGCCCGCACCATCGTCGCGGCACATGTCAGCCAGAGCGAGGCGAGCAACGGGCCAAGGACCGAGGGAGCAGGGTGCAATCGGGGCATGAACGGCCATCCATGGGCTGAGGGTGGCCCGGTATGCCTCCGTTTCCGGTGCTTGTCACGCGCGCCATCGCGCGTCATGCGCCGCTTGAGCGAAGCACGACGGCGAGGGGCGCTCCGCCGCTACTTCGACGGCGGGCCGAGATCCAGCGGCGGCAGCTCGATCTGCGGCACCTCGATCTTGATCGTGTTGGGATCGATGTTGGACTGCACGCCCTTGTAGTGCATCACCATCGAGGGGAACGCGATCACCAGCGCGACCATGATGACCTGGATGACGACGAATGGCACCGCGCCCCAATAGATCTGGCCGGTGGTGACGGGGTCCATCCGCTTGCCGGTGACGCGATCGGTGTAGCGCTCCTTCGGTGCGACCGACCGGAGATAGAACAGCGCGAAGCCGAACGGCGGATGCATGAACGAGGTCTGCATGTTGACGCCGAGGATGACGCCGAACCAGATCAGGTCGATGCCGAGATGCTCCGCGGCAGGCCCGAGCAGCGGGATCACGATGAAGGCCAGCTCGAAGAAGTCGAGGAAGAAGGCCAGCACGAACACGAAGACGTTGACGAAGATCAGGAAGCCGACCTGGCCGCCGGGCAGGGAGGTGAGCAGGTGCTCGACCCAGACGTGCCCGTTGACGCCGTAGAAGGTGAGCGAGAACACGCGGGCGCCGACCAGGATGAACACGACGAAAGCCGACAGCTTGGCGGTGGATTCCGTGGCCTGCCGGATCAGATCCCAGCTCAGGCGTCGCTTCGCAGCACCGAGGATGAGGGCGCCGGCGGCACCCATCGCGCCGCCTTCGGTCGGTGTGGCGATGCCGATGAAGATCGTTCCGAGCACCAGGAAGATCAGGAACAGCGGCGGCACCATCACGAAGGTGGTCTGTTGCGCCATCTTCGAGAGGAAGCGGAAGCCGGTGAACTTGTCGATCACCCAGTTCAGCACGGCGACGGCGAACGCGAAGATGATGCCGTAGAACATGCTGAGCACGACATAGTCGGCGCCATGCGTCTCGGAATTGCGCATCATGAACCAGCCGAACACGCAGCTCGCCAGGAACAGCACGCCGAGAGAGCGGAGGCCGCGGTCGCCACTCTCCTCGCGGAAGCCGATGGCCTCCTTCGGCAGGCCCGGCGTCGCCTTCGGGAAGATCAGGCTGACGAGAAAGGCGTAGCCGGCGTAGAGGCCGGCGAGCACGAGGCCGGGGATGAAGGCGCCCTCGTACATGTCGCCGACGGACTTGCCGAGCTGGTCGGCCATCACGATCAGAACGAGGGAGGGCGGAATGATCTGCGCGAGCGTACCCGACGCGGCGATGACGCCGGCCGCGACGCGGCGGTCATAGCCGTAGCGCAGCATGATCGGCAGCGAGATCAGGCCCATCGAGATCACGGAGGCGGCGACCACGCCCGTCGTCGCGGCGAGCAGCGCGCCGACGAAGATCACGGCATAGGCAAGGCCGCCGCGGATGGTGCCGAACAGCTGGCCGATGGTGTCCAGCAGGTCCTCGGCCATGCCCGACCGCTCCAGCACCAGTCCCATGAAGGTGAAGAAGGGGATGGCGAGCAGCGTGTCGTTGTTCATCACGCCGTAGACGCGCTCGGGGAGAGCCTGCAGGAAGTCCGGGTGGAATTGGCCGAGCTCGACGCCGATGATGGCGTAGAACAGGCCGACGGCGCCGAGCGAGAATGCCGCGGGATAGCCGAGCAGCAGCACGACGACCAGCGACGCGAACATGATGGGCGCCATATTGGCGATGATAAAAGCGGTCATAGTTCCCCCTAAACCGTCGCCAACGGCTATTTCTTCTCAATCGCTTCGACGAGATGCTCGACTTCCGCCTCCAGCGCCGAGACCTGGGATTCATGCGGGTCGGGTATCAATCCGCGCATCACCGCAATCCGCTTGATCAATTCGGAGATGCCCTGAACCAGCAGCAAGGCGAACCCGATCATGATGAGGGACTTGGCGGGCCATTGCGGCAGGCCGCCGGCATTGCCGGACTGCTCGTTGATCTGCATCGAGCGCTGGAAGAACGGCACGCCTGTGACGATCATGACGATGCACAGCGGAATGAGGAAGAACAGGTGACCGACCACGTCGATCAGGTTGCGCACCGTCTTCGGCAGCGCGTTGTTCACGATGTCGATGCGGATGTGCTCGTTGTCGAGCAGCGTCCAGGGCGAGCAAAGCAGGAACACGATGCTGAACAGCACCCATTGCAGCTCGAGCCACGAATTCGACGACGTGTCGAAGGTCTTGCGGATGATCGCATTGACCGCCGAGATGACGACGGCGGCCATGATCAGCCACGCCAGGCGTTTGCCCGTCCAGCGCGTGAACGCGTCAATCCCTTGGCTCAGCTTCAAGAGCGCTTGCAACGCTAGGTCCTCCCCCGATTGTGTGCCCCGGCCGCATTGACTGCGCCGAACTGGCGCGTGGCTTGTCTCGCCGCGCAGGCATGAGGCTGCCGCACCAAACCAGCGGGCGTGCCGCCAGTCAATCGGAAGTTTGTTGATAGTTAAGGGGAATAAGGCCGCGCCCCGATGGGCGTCAGCCGCCGGTGACGCTCATGTGCCTGCTGACGCTGGGACGGTCGTGGCGGCGGTCGATGATGAAATCGTGGCCCTTGGGCTTCAGGCCGATGGCGCGGTCGATCGCATCCGCAAGCAGCGTGTCGTCGTCGGATGCACGCAGAGGTTTGCGCAAGTCCGAGGCATCCTCATGGCCGAGGCAGGTGTGCAGCGTCCCGGTGCAGGTGATGCGAACCCGGTTGCAGGATTCACAGAAATTGTGCGTCATCGGGGTGATGAAGCCGAGCTTGCCGCCGGTCTCGGCGACGCTGACATAGCGGGCCGGCCCGCCCGTGCTCTCGGCCAGATCCGTCAGCGTGAATTGCTGGGCGAGGCGCGCGCGCAGCAGCGACAGCGGCAGATACTGGTCGATCCGTCCCGACCCGATCTCGCCCATCGGCATGACCTCGATCAGTGTCAGGCCCATGCCTTTTCCGTGGGCCCAGCGCATCAGTTCGGGAAGCTCGTCCTCGTTGAGGTTCTTCAGCGCCACTGCGTTGATCTTCACGGCGAGTCCTGCGGCGCGCGCGGCCTCGATGCCTTCCAGCACCTTGTCGATCTCGCCCCAGCGGGTGATCTCGCGAAACTTCTGGGGATCGAGCGTGTCGAGCGAGACATTGATGCGGCGGACGCCGCAATCGGCGAGCTCGGCGGCGTGCTTCGCCAGCTGGGTTCCGTTGGTGGTCAGCGTCAGCTCGTTCAGGGCGCCGCTCGACAGATGCCGCGACAACGACCGCACCAGCGTCATCACGTTGCGCCGGACCAGCGGCTCGCCGCCTGTGAGGCGCAGCTTCCTGACGCCCTTGGCGATGAAGGCCGAGCAGAGCCGGTCGAGTTCCTCCAGCGTCAACAGATTCGCCTTGGGCAGGAACGTCATGTCTTCCGACATGCAGTAGAAGCAGCGCAGGTCGCAGCGGTCGGTGACGGAGACGCGCAGATAGCTGATGGTCCGGCCGAACGGATCGGTCATCGGGGTCGACAGCGCGGTGGATCCGTTCATGGAAAAGGCCTTGTCACTTACGGCGACGGGAGCACCTTGGCTTCAGCGGTGCTTGGGCACGCAATCTAAGCATCGGACGCGGCGAGGACAATCGGGTGGTATACGTAGATCAGCGCCGGCCTGCGTTCGGGTCGGGGAACGGCGAGGCTGCGGCCGGCGCGGTCTCAACCGGTGCTGCGACAGGCGCGGACGCGGCCGGTTTGGGCTTCCTGGGCCGGTGCGGCTTGCGAACCGGTTTCGGCGGGGTGGCCGGCTGGAGTTCCGCAAACACCGGATTCGGGTCTGATGTCACCGAGGCCGGTGTGGTGAAATCCCCGGGATTCTTGATCACGTTCACCGGGACGCTCGCCGGTTGATACTTGGGCAGCGCGAAGGTGACCGTGAAGGGAGCATCGGGGGCGGGAACCGAGACGGAGCAGGGGGTCTTGCAGCCCGGGCCTACCGAGGTGGTGGCGTCCGCGCCCGGAGGATTGGATTCGAGTCGGACCTGGAGGGGCGGCGGGGCCGATTTGAACATGTCCCAGGACATCGAGGAGCAGCCGCCAAGGCCCGCCGCTCCCAGCAGACCCGCTCCCGCTAACGCAACCGCGATGACACGACGCATGACCCCATCCACTCAAACTGCGACGAACCGCCACAACCCCGTGCGGACCTTAGGAGCGTCGTTGCAGGCAGGCAACCGGCGCACAGCGCATGCTTAGCGAGTGGTTAACGCGGGTTGCCGCAGAATAGTAACGCAATTTCAGTGGCTTGATGGTGCTATGGCGACATCAGGCTGGAGGCCGCGGCCGGCAAGTCGCGCATGTGATGGATCAGCCGGTCCGGCTTCAGCTCGGCAATCGGCACGTCCGTATAGCCGAAGCTGACCCCGATCACCGGGACCCCGGCGCGGCGGGCCACCCCGACGTCGGTTCCGGCATCGCCGACCATGATGCTGGCTTTGACCGCTCCGCCGGCGCGCGCCACGGTTTCACGGAAGATGGTCGGATCTGGTTTTTGGACCCCAAAAGTGTCCGCGCCGCAGATCGCCGCGAAGCGGCGGCTGAGGTCGAGCTGGTCCAGCAGGCGCTTCGACAGCCATTCCAGCTTGTTGGTGCAGACCGCGAGCCGATGGCCCTGCTCAGAAAAATGGTCGAGCGCGGCCTCGAGCCCCTCGAAGGGACGGGATTCGACCGCGATATGGTCGGCATAGTAGGCGATGAAGTCCGCGGTCATTCGGTCCATGTCGGCGGGGGTGACGGCGCGGCCCTCCGCTTCCAGCCCTCGCTCGATCAGCTTGCGGGCGCCGGCGCCGATCATGTTGCGGGCCGAGGCCATCGGCACGGGCGGCAGCCCTTCGCGGTCGAGCACATAGTTCAGCGCGGTGATCAGGTCGGGCGCCGTGTCCACGAGCGTGCCGTCGAGATCGAAGACAATGGTGTGAGCGGAGGTCATGATCCAAGCGCTACCGGCCCGGTCGTGTCCACGCAAGGGGCGGGCCCATAAGTTCACCTTATAGGCCTGTTCCCGCGCGGAAAACGAGGCTACATAGGCCGCCGAAAGCGGGCCGGGATCGGCCGGCAGGTTCGAGACTTCAGAGGCGGGCGCAAACGTGAATATGGACCAGTTGAAGCGGCAGGCTGCGGCGCGCGCGCTCGAAGAGGTGCGGGACGGCATGCAGCTTGGGCTCGGGACCGGCTCGACCGCCAAGCACTTCGTCGAGCTGCTCGGCGAGCGCGTCGCCGCCGGATTGAAGGTGATCGGCGTGCCGACCTCCGAGCAGACCCGCGCGGACGCGGAGCACTGCGGCGTGCCCCTGACCACGCTCGATGAGGTCGACCATCTCGACATCACCGTCGACGGCGCCGACGAGATCGATTCCGCGCTCAACCTGATCAAGGGCGGCGGCGGCGCGTTGCTGCGCGAGAAGATCGTGGCGGCGGCTTCCGATCGCATGATCGTGATTGCCGATGACACCAAATGGGTGCCGACGCTCGGCAAGTTTCCGTTGCCGGTCGAGGTCATCCCGTTCGGCCTCGGCGCGACGCGCCGGGCGATCGAGAAGGCATTTGCCGAATGCGGCGTTTCCGGGCAAATGGCGGTCCGCAAGGGCAAGGACGGCCACGTTTTCGTCACCGACGGCGGCCACTGGATCGTCGATGCCCAGCTCGGACGGATCGAGGATCCTGCCAGCCTCGCCAAGGCGTTGAGCGCCATTCCAGGCGTGGTCGAGCACGGGCTGTTCATCGGCTTGGCCAGCTCCGCCGTTCTGGCGGGGGCTGAGGGAATTCGCGTGATTGAACGGCGCAAGCCGAAAGGAGACTAGGAATGAAGATCGTATTGAAGTTCTTGCCGGCCGTGGTTCTTGCTGCAGGATTGGCCGTCCCGGCCGTGGCGCAGCAGCCGGCTCCGGCCCAGCCCAAGGCCGCAGCGGCGCCCGCGCAGCCGAAAGCCTCGCCCGCGGCAGTTGCGGCGGCCAAGGAGATCCTGCAGATCAAGAACGCCACCGCGATGTATCAGGGCGCCGTGCCCGGCCTCGTCGAGAAGACCAAGATCGCGCTGATCCAGCAGAACCTGAACTACCAGAAGGACCTCAACGAGGTCGCCCAGGTCGTCGCCCAGCAGCTCAACGGCCGCCAGAACGAGATTGGCGACGGCATGGCGCAGATCTACGCCAGCGAGTTCACCGAGCAGGAGCTGAAGGACCTCGTCACCTTCTACAAGTCGCCGCTCGGCAAGAAGCTGATCGACGCCGAGCCGCGCGCCATCGGCCTCAGCATGGCTTTCATGAACTCCTGGGCCCAGAACTTCTCCGAGACCGTGATGGGGGCCTTCCGCGCCGAGATGCGCAAGCGTGGCAAGGAAATCTGACAGTACCTATCTGGTCAGACATCCCTGAAAGAGGTCGGAGTGGACAATGGCTGAATTCGACGTCGACCTCTTCGTGATCGGTGGTGGCTCGGGCGGCGTGCGTGCCGCCCGTATCGCGGCCGGTTACGGCGCCCGCGTGATGATCGCGGAAGAGTACCGCATGGGCGGCACCTGCGTGATCCGCGGCTGCGTGCCGAAGAAGCTGTTCGTGATCGGCTCGCATTTCCGTCACGAGCTCGAGGACGCCGCCGGCTTCGGCTGGACCGTTCCGCCCGCCAGCTTCGACTGGCCGACGCTGATCGCCAACAAGGACAAGGAGATCGCGCGGCTGGAGGCGGCCTACACCGCCAATGTCGAGAAGTCGGGCGCGCAGATCGTCAAGAGCCGCGCGGTGATCGAGGACAAGCACACCGTCCGCCTGCTTGCGGACGACAAGAAGATCACGGCGAAATACATCCTGATCGCGACCGGCGGCGCGCCCAATCACGGCGCCCCGATCCCCGGCATCGAGCACGTGATCTCCTCCAACGAAGCGTTTCATCTGAAGAAGCTGCCGAAGCGGATCGTGATCCAGGGCGGCGGCTACATCGCGCTGGAATTCGCCGGCATCTTCGCCGGCTTCGGCTCCGACGTCACCGTGATCTATCGCGGCGACAACATTCTTCGCGGTTTCGACGAGGATGTCCGGACCCACGTTCGTGCCGAGATGGAGAAGCAGGGCATCACCATCCTCACCGGCTGCACGGTGGCGAAGGTCGATCGCCATGGCGATGAGTTCACCACGC
Organism: Bradyrhizobium sp. UNPF46; assembly: GCF_006658625.1. Taxonomy (NCBI): domain Bacteria; kingdom Pseudomonadati; phylum Pseudomonadota; class Alphaproteobacteria; order Hyphomicrobiales; family Nitrobacteraceae; genus Bradyrhizobium; species Bradyrhizobium sp. UNPF46. The sequence goes on along the minus strand of NZ_LFJB01000117.1, from coordinate 11,616 downwards.
ATCTGTCGAACGGATCGAGCCTCGCCTCCGACCAGGTGATGTTCGCGATCGGCCGCCACCCGGCCGTCGCCAACCTTGGCCTCGAGAACGCCGGCGTCGCCATCAACCCGAAGAATGGCGGCATCGCGGTCGACCATTTCTCCAAGAGCTCGGTCGACAGCATCTATGCGATCGGCGACGTCACCCATCGCTTCAACCTGACGCCGGTCGCGATCCGCGAGGGCCATGCCTTCGCCGACACCGTGTTCGGCAAGCGCGAGGTGCAGGTCGATCATTCCAACATCCCGACCGCGGTGTTCTCGCAGCCTGAAGTGGGAACCGTCGGCCTGACGGAGACCGAGGCGCGGGCGCAGTTCAGCCACGTCGACATCTACAAGACGACCTTTCGCCCGATCAAGGCGACGATGTCGGGCCGCGACACCCGCGTGCTGATGAAGCTGGTCGTGGACGGTTCGACCGATCGCGTGCTGGGCTGCCACATCGTCGGCGACGCCGCGGCCGAGATCACGCAAGCCGTCGCGATTGCGGTGAAGATGAAGGCGACCAAGGCCGATTTCGACGCCACCATCGCGCTGCATCCGACCGCGGCCGAGGAGCTCGTCACCATGCGCACGCCGACCGCGCGCCACGTGCGCCAGGCGGCGGAGTAGGGCGTCTCCTAAGCGTAGAGATATCCAACCGGCCTGCCTTCGGTGCGCAGCGGGCGCACATCCCTGTGCGTGATGATCTGGCCGGCGAGGCCGTCGATCTCGTCGCGCTGCGTCGGCGTCCAGCTGCGAAGATCGTTCATGCCCTTGAGGAGACCGAGCCGGAGCACCTGCGTGTTCTCGCCGACCGCAACGAGACTGATCGAGCTCTTGCCTGCAGTCACGACGTCGCCGGCCGCGAGCTCGAAGGTCTCGCCCGCCTTGTTCTTGAATTCGGCCGTGCCGCGAATGACGCGATAGATCACGACCTCGCCCTTGGCGAACGAGGTGGCATCCACGGACGCCGACGTGCTCTTCGGCAGCAGCGACCCGCCGCGCGGGTCGGTTGCGATGATGTGGCCGGTGACGAGCTGGCCGCTCGGTGCTTCGATGCCGATGTCGCGCACGTAAACCGGCAGCGCCGATTTGATCGAGCCGTCGCTCAGCGGCTTGAACAATGCATCCAGGGCCAGCGGATCCTGCAGCCAGAAGCCGGCATTGGCCGGGCGATCGTGCAGCGGATGGCTCCAGGCCACGCGCGGCGTCTCGGCTTCGTCGATCTGATCGGGACCGACGATGGTCGGATTCGGAAAGGTGGTGGGATCGGTGATGAAGGCTTCGAGGAATTTGCCGGAATAGCCCATCGAGATCGGATCGGGCACCACCGTCTGCGGCGTCTTCAAATTCTCTTCGGTCGACAGGCCAGACCAGGTGTAGAACAGCTGGCGGTGCACGATCGCGCTTTGCAGCATCACCGCGCCGGGGCCGACATTGTAGAAGCGCCCGTCATAGTCGAAGGTGAAGGCACCCGAGGTGACCAGCACGAGCTGGAAGCCGCCGGGCGGCAGATGCAGATGGAAGTCGGTGGGACCGGTGTCGGGGCGGTAGATCGGCAGGTTGGTGGCGACCTCGTGAAGCAGGAAGGTTTCATTGTTGGCGTGAAAGCCTTCGTTGGCGCGATTGTAGAGCGCTTGCGGACGATAGGTCGCCTCGTACTTCGCATTCCGGTCGCGGTCGATGGCAACGAAGTCCTGCGTGTTGAGGCGGAGCGGCGCGCCGCTCGGATGGGTGAGGCCGGTTGTCTTGAGATCGCCCGCAGCATGCACGTTCATGACGTTCTCCGCTCTGCGCCGTTGCTTCGCTGACGACGTCATTGCGAATTCCGGGCCAGTTGGTTCGCGAAGCAGCAGGCGGGCCCGGCATCGCGATGCGAACGCGCCGGTGCGGGAAAAATCCGGAGGTTGCACGGGACGTTAGATCGACGGTTCGTTCTGATCGTCAGACGCTGTGCCAGGAGGCCTGCTTCCGCCGGAGCGACGGGGACCTGTCTAATTTGTCAGCAAGCCTCGCCAGGGCGCGTGCAGCAGCGTTGGCGGGATCGGTGCGATGTCGCCCCTGCGCCCGGAGATCATTTCGCGGCCGGGCAGGCGGCGATTGACAGATTGTTCATGTTTTGTTCTTATGCTGCGACCGAGATGGAGGCAGCCATGGACAACCGCATCAACGAAATTCGCAGAACCATCAGAGCGCTCCGCGTCAGCATGCGCGAAGCCGAGGCGATCATGCATGAGCAGATCAATCGCGATGAGAACTGCAGCTTCGTGGCGCAGGAGGTCATGAAGATGCGTTCGGTCATGAGCCTGCTCGCGAAGGAGCGGATCGCGCTCGGCGATCATGAGCCGATCATCGTGAGCAGCTTCTTCATCCCGCGGCGCCGGCCGACGCGAAAACCCGCCGCAGCGCCTGCGCCGACCGCCGAGTCCGTATTCCGTCCGCGCGTGGTGGCGCGGGTTTGACGCCAAGGGGTTTGACGCCAAGGGGCTTGAGATGGGGGCTCAATCAAAGGCGTGAGGCGCGGCCCGATCCGGCTTGCCGGCCGGACTGTCCGCCCACTTTGCCATCTCCCTGGCCCGCGCGTCGATGCCTTCGCACCAGAAGCAGCTCGGCCGCGCGCGGCCGTTTTCGGACAGGATCGGGACCAGGCTGTGGCCGCAACCGGCGCACCAGGCGATGTCAGTCATGCATTCCTCTGGGACGGACCAAATTCAGAGATGACGTTCTCGTTCGTGAAGCTTGCGCGGGCACTATGACGGCGTTGGCGCGCCTTGCCCGATGGGGGTATTCGTCCCCGATAACGTCGATGTAGCGATCCATCGTGACACTGCTGCGATGTCGTCGCCGTTCTCGCGATAGGCGCGAAGCTGGAATTCGGCCGAGCTGCCGCGGTCCACGATGGTGCGGCAATGCTCGATCTCGGCGGTGCAGCCGAGAGCGTCCGCGTCCTCGGCGATGTCGTCTACGATTCGGGACAGCATCTCGGAGATCGTGACCGGCCCGTCCTTGGAGGCAAAGATGCAATCGGTGCCGTAGCGCTGGGCGCGCCATTTGTTCTCGACCGCAATCGCGCGTTCGACCACCGTCACCTCCTTCGACAGATGAGGCCGCAGATAGAGGTGCCGCGTCAGGCAGCGATAGAGCGAGGCGATGGCGACGGCATCGTCGACGAAGGTACAGGTGTCGGGCGCGCGGAGTTCGAGCGTCGGGTGCCGCATCGAGGGCCGCATCGCCCACCAGATGTGGCTCTCGTCGGGAACGACGCCCGAGCGCTGCAGCGCGCCGATATATTCGTCGTAGTCCTGCCGGCTCTCGAACAGTTCGGGCAGGCCGGTGCGCGGCAGCTCGGAATAGGCGGCGAGGCGGTAGCCCTTCAGTCCGGTCTTGTGCGAGTTCCAGAACGGGGAGGAGGCCGACAGCGCGATGAACAGCGGCAGGCGCGGCAGCATCGCCCGCATCACCGCCATGCGCTTCTCGGGATCGGGCAACTGCACATGCACGTGCATGCCGCACATCATGTTGCGGTGGCCGATGCTGCGTAGGTCCTCGATCATCTCCTCATAGCGCGGCTTCGGGCTCGGCTGCGACATGCGCCAGACCGCCGTCGGGTGCGTGCCGCAGGCCATGATCACGAAACCATATTGCGCGGCGACGTTCGCAACCTCGCGGCGCAGGAAGCGAAGCTCCTCGCGGGCGTCGTTGACGTCGACGTGAACGTTGGTGGCGACCTCGAGCTGGGATTGCAGCATCTCGCGCATGGCCTGGCCGCCGGTGGACCAGTTCGCCGATTCGAACAGCGCGTTGGGCGTCTCGATCGCAACGTCGAACGTCCGCCGATCGGCCAGGAAGTATTCCTCCTCGATGCCGAAGGAATATTCAGCGGCCTTGCCGCCGCCGCCGGCGGAGCGAATCACGAGATGCTGTTTGTCACCCGAGGAATCCAGGCGAAGCAGTTTCAAAACGTCCGAAGCAAATGTCATATCCCACCCGGCAAAGATCACCTGCGGGCACTAATCCTCCGGGTAGGGGTGGGTTCCCGGTCGGCGCTACTGCAAATTGTCGCGTCGAACGGAACAATCTTCACGCTTTCGGACGCGCGTGCGATCAGCGCGTGGTTTGGCGGCACCTCGGTCCAATCGGTTTCCTTGTCGAAGGGTTCGGACACGACGATGACCTGGCCGCCGTCCTCCCGGAAGTAGAGCGTGTTCGCGGCATCGTTGACCGCGACGCGGAAGGCGTAGAGATCCCTGCCGTTGGCGATCGCGCTGGTGAAGCGCAGCCGTTCGCGCAAGCGGCCGTCATTGACGAGGCCGACCAGGGCCTGCAGCACGCGCTGCGTCGCTCCAAGCGGGTCGCCGTCGAGGCCGGCCCCCATCATCGCGAGGAACACGGCTTCGGAATCGGTCGTGCCCAGCCGCGACGGATAGAACGCATCGGGAATCAGCGCCTCGACCTTGCGCCGCAGCCGATTCCAACTGCCGACGAAGCCGTTGTGCATGAACATCCATTGGCCGCAGGCAAAGGGATGGCAATTCTGCCGCGTCACCGCGGTGCCGGTCGCGGCGCGCACATGGGCGAAGAACAGATGCGAGCGCAGATGCCGGCAGAGATAGCGCAGATTTTCATCCGACCATGCCGGGCGCGTCTCGCGATAGAGGCCGGGCTCCGGATGCTCGCCGTACCAGCCGAGACCGAAGCCGTCGCCGTTCGAGCCTGCCGTCGATTGCAGCGAGCGGATGCTCTGCGCGATCAGCGAATGCTCGGGCTCGGTGACATAGGGTTCGAAAGACGTCGTCTCGCCCCGGTATGCGATCCAGCGGCACATGGGAGTTCCTGTCGGGGATATGTCCTGACGGCACCAACAAACCTGCCCGGGCTGCGTTCCCGATGAGATTCCGGCCGCTGCCCGCTAGTCCCGGCCGCCGAGCGTTTCGCGATAAGCCTTGCCGTAGGGATAAAAATGCTCCTTGCGGCCCTGGTCCCAGAGCGCCCTAAATCCGGGCGCGGTGATGTCCCAATCCGGGCGGCACTTCATGCTGACGGCCCTGAGGTCCTGGCGCAATTCCTCGACCGTCGGACGCCCGAAGAACCAGTAGCCGTTGTAGATCTTGTGAACGACGAGGCGGGGCTCCAGCACCACGACATGCGGGATCATGGGATTGTGGACGGGATCGGTGTATTCGGCGATGTCGAGGTCCTTCTGCACGATCCGCCTGGGGTCCGAGAGGAACGGCCAGTGCGCGCCGGCGCCGCTGCGATATTCATTGGTCTCGGCGATGGTGTCGGTGGTGATCGTGACCAGCCGGCAATAGCCGACCTCCATCTCGCGATGGAGCTGAACCAGCCCTTCGGTCTGGCGACGATCCTTCGGGCAAAATCCGCCACGGCCGAGCACGACGATCATGGGATCGTCCCCCTGCAGCTCGGAGAGCTTGCGGTGCTTTGCGGTGTGGTCGCTGAGTTCGTAATCCGGGAAGGTCACGCCCGGCATGATGTCAGTTCGCATCGAAGTCTCCTGTGTCCAGCGCCGATTTCATCCCTAGAGATCGATCACGACGTCGCCTTGCGGTCGTGCGCAGCAGATCAGCAGATTTCCCTCAGCCGGCGGGTCGAGCGGATCCGGCGCGTAGCTGACCTCTCCGGCCACGAGCCCGCTCTCGCAGTTGTGGCAAACCCCCGTTCGGCACGACCAGCGCACCGGGACATCGCATGCCTCGGCGAGCTCGAGCAGGTTGGCGTAGGCGGGCCCCCAGCAGACATTGAGGCCGCTGCGGGTGAAAGACACCATCGGGCCCGGGCCCGGCGCTCCGGCCGGCTGATGCGGAGTCGTCTTCGGCGCGGCCGCGATACCCGGTGTCAGCGAGGGCTTGCTGCCGAACAGCTCGGTGTGGATGCGATCGGGTCCGACGCCCAGCGCGGCGAGGCCGGTGGTGAGATCGCTCATGAAGGCCGTCGGTCCGCAGAGATAGAAATCGCCGTCCCTGGGAATGTCGAGCATCTGCAGCCGCTGTCGATCCAGACGACCTGTGCTGTCGAAGTCGGCTCCTGCACGGTCGGCCGGATCGGGTGCGCTGAAGCAGACATGGCTGTGATGGTGAGCCAATCCTGCAAGAAGCCCGCGCGCCTCGGCCGCGAACGGATGCTCGCGGCCGTTGCGTGTGCCATGCAGCCACCAGACCTCCCGCGTCGTGCGTTCCGCGGCGAGGGCGTGCAGCATGGCGAGCACCGGCGTCACGCCGATGCCCGCGCTCAGCAGCACCACGGGCCGTGTATCGGAGTGGAGGGTGAAACTGCCGCGCGGCGCACCGAGCGGCACGATATCGCCGGCCTTGATCGTCTCGGCGACGTAGATGCTGGCCGCGCCGTGCGCCTCGCGCTTGATGCTGATGCGATAGGATGCCGCGTCGGTACGGCCCGACAGCGAATAGCTGCGCGTCATCGCGGATGGCCCCAGCCGCACGACGACGAACTGACCGGGCAGGGCGGCTGCCAACTTCTGTCCATCGGCGGGCTCGAGCACCAGCGAGGTCACGCTGGCGCTTTCGGCGATCTTGCGCGTCACACGGAAGGGGCGGAAGCCGCGCCAGGCCGGCGCCGGGGAAGCCGCTGGGCCGAGCCCGGCGTTTCCCGCGGTGGGGCTGTCTGTCTGCGCGAGCAGCGCTGCAAAGGAGTGATTCCAGCCGCGGCTCAGCGCCGGAATCTTCAGCGCGCGCGCGAGGCGTTCGCGCGGATGCGGGGGCAAGTAAAGCAGCGTATTGATCTCGGCTACGCTCATGCCTTCAACACCGCTTTCGACCTGCGTGATCTCGTCGCCGGCCTCGACGTCGCCCTCCTCGATGACACGGAAGTAGAAGCCCGGCCGGCCGTGCTTGACGAGCAGCGCGGGCATGTCAGGCTCGTCCATGCGGATGCCGAGCCGGTAGCAGGTGACGCGCGGCTGCGTGACCTCGAACAGGGCGGTGCCGATCCTGTAGCGATCACCGATGCAGACCTCGGCGTCGGCCAGACCCTCGACGGTGAAGTTCTCGCCGAATTGACCATGAACGAGGTCCGACCGGCCGAGATGTTTCTGCCAATATCGATAGGATTCGTCCTGGTAGACGAAGACGGCGCGCTGCTCGCCGCCGTGACCCGCCGTATCGCCCTGGCCGTCGCCGTCGATGTTGAGCCGGCGAGCCCGGCGCGGGCCCGTGACGGGAGCCTTCCAGATTCCGGTCCGGACGGTCCTGCCTTGCCAGGCGACGTCGCGCGGCAAGCCGACATTGAGGGAGAGCAGACGAGCCATCGGTTTCCTCGATCGTGGATGCATATCCGCCCGACATGGCGGGGCGCCCGCACGGTAATCTGCATCCAAATCGGATGGTTGGCCCGTTAGTGGTTGTTAGACGTTGCGAGCCGGCCGGCGACGGTCGGCGCGCCTGAGCGCGCAGCGCAGAGCCGCACGCACGAGGCCGGATCAGTTCCCCGGCAACAATGGAACCGATGCGGCGGCTGGTCGCAGTCGCGCTGCCTTGATTCCGACGAGCCCACCTTTATCTCTGACACGAACAAGAATCCGGGCCCCTCTGGCGAGGACGCCGACGAAGTCGGTAAACCTCGCGATGTCGGATGACCTGTCCCGCGCGAATGCGATGGATTGGCCGATCGTCGGGCCCTCGATGTTCTCTCCGACTCCATCGTCCCCATCGCAGCTCCGTGCGGCCATTTCGCAAGATTGAGGAGCAACGATGACTGACGCCAAGCATTCTAATCCCATCGAGATCGAGATCACGGAGCCGTCCAGCCTGAACGGGCAGGCTGCGGCCGCGCTGGTGATTGCCGGCGCGCTGGTCGCCGTGGCCGACCGGCAGGTCTCGCCGGTCGAGCGCGACGAGGTGATCCGGTTCATCAGGGATCGCGGATTGGCGCCGCATCTCGGGGACGAGAGGCTGTTTGCCATGTTCGACGCCCTCGCCGAACGGCTGGAGGAGCCGGATTTCGCCAATGTGGTGATCGACACGCTGCGGCCGGTCTCGGACATGCCGCTGTCATCACATCTGATGGAACTGTCGGAGCGCGTCGCCGCCGCCGACGAAGACGTTCATCCCCATGAAGTGCAGGCGATCAAATTGTTGCGCTTGCTGACGCTGGTGTTGCCGCGTGCAAAGCCGGTCACGTCGGGCAGGGAGCGCACCAGGCCGCAATTGGCCACAGAGGAGTAAGCATGAGCGCAGCATCGAACGAGCGTCGCAAGGAGGCCGCAGGTTCCGCCGGCGAGATGGCCGGCGGTGACCCGCGCCTCGACAAGCTCGTCGATCGGCTGCCGCCACGCATGGGTGACACCGTCACCTATCTGCTCAAACCGTCGAACCGCTGGGTCAGAATTCCCTCGGGCGCGCTGCTCGTTGCCGGCGGCGTGCTGTCCTTCCTGCCGATTCTCGGCGTCTGGATGCTGCCGCTCGGTCTCGCGCTGCTTGCCGAGGACGTGCCTGCGCTGCGCTCCTCGCGCTCGAAGGTGCTGGATTGGGTCGAGCGGAAGAAGCCGCAATGGCTCGATCCGTCTGCACCGAAAAATGATCAATCATGATTGAATTCATCACGCCCGAAGCACTCACTGCACTGCTTCAAGTCGTCCTGATCGACCTCGTACTCGCCGGCGACAATGCCGTCGTCATCGGCCTCGCCGCGGCGGGCCTGCCCGCCGAGCAGCGCCGCCGCGCCATCATCGTCGGCATCGCCGCCGCCACGATACTCCGCATCGTCTTTGCCGGCGTCGCGACCCAGCTTCTGCAGGTCATTGGCCTCTTGCTCGCCGGCGGCGTGCTGCTGCTCTGGGTGTGCTGGAAGATGTGGCGCGAGCTGCGCGAGCAGTCGCACGCGGGACAGCTTGCGTTCAGTCATGGCGGCGGCGCCGACGCTGCGCCGGCGCAGCGAAAGACCTTCGGGCAGGCCGCGGTGCAGATCGTCGCGGCCGACGTCTCGATGTCACTCGACAACGTGCTCGCGGTCGCGGGTGCCGCGCGCGAGCATCCCTACATCCTCGCCTTCGGCCTGTTGCTGTCGGTCGCGATGATGGGCGTCGCCGCCGATCTGCTCGGCCGCGTGCTGCAGAAACAGCGCTGGATCGCCTATGTCGGCCTCGCCATCATCATTTACGTCGCCTTCGAGATGATCTATCGGGGCTCGCTCGAGCTCGCACCCGTCATCGCGAGTCTCTGAGGCGATCATTTTCGGCAATCCGGAGCAATTCATGACGTCCGAACCCAAAGCACCTTCGGCGCAGGCCGTGCCGCCGCGCCTCGGCCTGTTCGCCCAGCTCATCTTCGGCTCGCGCTGGCTGCAGTTCCCGCTCTATATCGGCCTGATCGTCGCGCAGGCCGTCTACGTGCTGCTGTTCCTGAAGGAGCTCTGGCATCTGGTCTTGCACTCGTTCGACGCCAGCGAGCAGCAGATCATGCTGGTCGTGCTCGGGCTGATCGACGTCGTCATGATCTCGAACCTCCTGATCATGGTGATCGTCGGCGGCTACGAGACCTTCGTGTCCCGGCTGAACCTCACCGGCCATCCCGACGAGCCGGAATGGCTGAGCCACGTCAATGCCAGCGTGCTCAAGATCAAGCTCGCGATGGCGATCATCGGCATCTCCTCGATCTCGTTGCTCAGGACCTTCATCGAGGCCGGCAATCTCGGCACCACCCGCAGCAATTTCACCGAGACCGGCGTGATGTGGCAGGTGCTGATCCATCTGACCTTCATCATCTCGGCGATCGGCATCGCCTGGGTCGACCGCCTCAGCGAGAGCGGCCATCGCAAGGAGGCCGACCACGACTGACGAACCTGGCCGTCTGACAACCTCCCGAGCGGCCAATCCTGGGCCCGCCTGACCCGGTCAGGCGGGCTCTCTTTTCGAGATCGATAAAATTGTCTGCAATCGCTTCAGGGGCGGCAAACCCTGCGGACAAGAACCGCGCGTCGTAAACCGGGGCTTTGGAACCGTCATGCATCCTGCCTGCAAAAGGCTGGGGCATCAAAATGTCTGTTCTCAAGGAGGTCGTCGCCGCGATGGCGGGAGTCTATGCGCTCCTGTTCGCCTGCGACGCGTTGTTCGGGGTCGGCGAGGTACGCTTCGACGACAATTATTACCGCGCCAGCTTCTATGCGCCGCGGCCCAAGGAATTCCGCTTCGCAGACGGCACCACGCCGGCCGCGCGCGTCAGCGATGCCTTCGCGCAGTTCTCGGCGGGCGAGGCCAAGCCGAACAGGCGCTACTCGTCGCTGACCACGATCATCCGGTAAGGCCGCTGCTCATTGATCGCCGCATATCCGGTTTACCGCCGGCATTGGCCGAAGAGTTGATGGTCTCCGAGGTCGATGGGCCATAAGTTGACTTACCCGGGGGGCGCACCGGAGAATGCCGCGAGATATGCGGCCCAATCAAACGCAAACGGACCCAAGCCGGTACGTGGGGTCTGTGGCTCGAATCCGTTTTCGTACGCAAAGCCAGACCACCTCACCAAATCTCCGTCACGAGATACAAAGACGGTGATGGCTCCGCACGCGAAGTCGCCACATTCGGGACATCCAAACAACACCGCTCGGTGACCAACTCCCGTGCCCAAGTCGGACGTCAGCATAGTCACCGACTTGGCGTTCATGCGGCGAGCCAACTCAGGCTCGAAACGAGGGTCCGAAATGCACCCACACATATCGAGGGCAGAGGCGCGCGCGGCTTCGAAGAGGGACACGCCGTTTACGACAAAATCGAAGGTATGTCTCTCGCGCTTTGCAGGGTCGGCGGATCCTTTCCTATGGAGTGCCACAAGTTCGAGTTGATCCATCATTTGCGACATGCCGTGCAGTTCCGTAAGTGACCCTCAAAAAACATTAGCGGTCTAAGGCAAGACGGCCAAGTCCGCTTCGGGTCACAAGCAGCGGTCGACGCTCAGGGGCGGGCACTTCCGTTTTGCGAGCCGAATTGTGTGTCCATGCCCTGGTTCAAGGCGAACGCCGGCGGTCGCGCGGCCTTTAGCTTGGCGACTTCCCCGACGGTGAGGTCTTGTCGTCGGGAATCCCACGCATATCAACGCTCCGCAGAAACGCCGCCGCGGCCGGGCACGATATCCACAAGACCTTGTGTTGCCCGACGGGCAAAACACGCGAGCGGTGGGGCAATGCCCATCGCCAAAAATATTCCGCTTTACCGAAATTCGGGAATAGCGTATGTGTCGCGGCATCCCGGCCCAACGAAGAGGGGCGTATCGCGATCGTCACGAACGCGGGCCGGGCGGCGGTGGACGTGGGTCACATCGGCGCCAAGGATTTCGCAGGGCGGGCGACCGTGAGCGAAACGCCTGGCGCACACGACCGGTGTGATCGGCGTACGGCGAAATCGTGTGGTCCTGGCGCCCGGGGTCTGTGCGCCAAGTCTTGTGGTGATGTGATTTGCTCAACCGGGCACGCGCATCAGCCATCCGCGAGGCGACGGGGGCAATAGTGCAACGCTCCCCGGGGAGAGCACGACATAAGCCGTAAACCCACTGCGCAGGGAAGGCCGGGATGTCCTGGCTACACCTGTATGCCGCTGTGCAGCTTCTTGTCACGCAGGATTCGCACAGTG
>NZ_LFJB01000033.1:0-25660 GCF_006658625.1 Bradyrhizobium sp. UNPF46 | reverse complement strand
TTGAATCAGAACCGAAGCTCTAGATTCTTGTTTTGACGCGTTTTCTTCACGCGAACCGGTGTCCACTTCGCTCGAAAACGCTTTAGATCGTTTCCTGCGTCGCGCGCTGCAAGGTCTCGGACGGCAGCTCTCCGAAGGCCGCCCTGTAACTCGCCGCGAACTCGCCGAGATGCCAGAAGCCGTGAGCGATCGCGCAGGCCTTCACGCTGCGCCGCCCCGCGACGCTGCGCAACTGCTTGCGCACCGACCAGAGCCTCAGGACCCGGCTGTAGCGATGCGGGCTGATGCCGCAGATGGCCTGGGTCGCGCTCTGGAGCGTGCGAACGGATACGCCCACCTGCTCCGCAAGCTCGGGCGTCTTGAGCCAGATCGTCAGATCCTGCTGGATCAGGCGTTCCATGTCCGCGACGATCCGCCGATAGCCGTTCATCTTGGGCGAGACGGGGCCGGCCGTCGTGCCGCTGCGCAGCGCAGCTTCCATCGTGCCGAGCAGCGATTGCTCGACGGCCGTCAACGACATCGGCACGTTCAGGAAGTCCGGGTCATGTGCCGCGGTTTCCAAAGTGACGGAGACCAGACGGCGCAACGAGGCCAGGACGTCCGACGTCGGGTTCACCAGATGATAGCCGTCACCGAGTTGCGACCAGGGCTCGTGCGGGGGCGGAGTGAAATACACGACGGCGATCAGCCGGCCCTCGGGCTCGTGGACCAGGCAATCGGAGCCGCCTCTGAGGATGACGATGGAACGGCCCATCGATTGCCCGTTGATGCGGGCCGAGGTCACGTGGTCCATCGGCACCACGAAGGCGGCGGCATTCGTCAATTGATAGCCGCGAATGATCCGCGGAAAGGTCTTCACCAGCGATAGCGTCAGGTTCGGCAAGCTGAGCCGCGCCCGCATGATGGCCATCGCTCCCGCCGACAAGGGCATGCTGGATGCGCCGGCATATCTTTCAGTCTCGCCGAAATGATCGATATCGTAGGCCCTGAGCTCGAGGGCCGGCGACGGCTTGAGACCCTGGAAGGACATCAAGCGGTCCGTCGCCGGCTTTTGCGCGCCGTCGCGCCCGATATCGAGATGGCCCTGATCCATGTCGTGCGCTTACTTCGCCTTTCTTGCGGACGCGGCCACCTTGGAGGCGCGCAGATCGTCCGGCCCATTGATGCCGGCGCGCTTGAGATCGCGAAGCAGCTTGGTCAGCAGCAGCATGTTGGTCTTCTGCAGTTCGTGGTTGTTTCCGAACCTGAATGCGTTCTGCTCGGTCACGATCAGTCCGGCCTTGGTCTCTTCGAGGATCTTCCGCCTCTTCAGTCCCGTCACGCGGCGGCGGACCGTCTCGAGCGGCAGGCTGAGGAAGCGGGAGAGTGCCGCACGAGAGACCCCCTGCTTGATCACATCCGGCTCGACGGCATGAATGCTGGAGAACTTCTCGTCCAACACCGGATCGTTCATCACGTGGATGACGTTCGCGTTCAGCACCGCATGCACGATCAGAAGGTCCAGTGGATCGAATTCCTCGTAGTGCCGGAACAGCTCGCTCATCGAGAACAGCATGTAGGCGAGCGTATGTCGCGAGACCGTCCGGATGATATCTGAAGCATTGCGCATGAATCGAAAACCAACATCCATCTTGTAAACGATGGCTATGGCGAGCGGATCATCCGCCATACCCAAAATGAGTATGCGGCGACTTGCCGGCGGTTCTCAATTTATCATTGTGACTTCAGGCGTTCGGCCGCACCGCGACATCGCTCGCCGCTGCGTTCGCGACGGCGATGACGGCCACTCGAGGTGACGATCGCGATGGAAGGCATGACGGTCAACGACGGTGGCGCGCCGGATCCAAGGCGATACGAAGAGCTGCGGCTCATCAGGGCGTTTCTCCGTCTCACCAACCCCGGAAGGCAGAGGATACTCGACCTGGTGGAGCGGCTCGCGGAAGACGCCGAATTCGCCGTGGCAGCGCCGGCCTTCGTGGCGACAGACGCATCGGTCCCGCAGCCGATCGGGGACTTCGCTGGCCCGACCGAATGAGAGGCTGGCCCCTTCTTCCGGAGCGGCGCACGACAGGCATCATATTACCTCACTGAAAATGACCGCTTCAGACCTGACCCGGGGGGCCGCCTTCGCGCCAAACTCGTTAAGCGATTGATCCTTTGGAGGTCGAAACCGCTTCCGGGCCATGCTAAGGGCTGCGCAATTCCTGTGCCTCTCCTTGCCCTGCCCGGTTCCGCCGGGACGATGGACCCCCGTTATGACCGCGACTGCCACCTCAAATGCTGCCGGCTCCGCCGCCTGGGCGGATACGCTGCTGTTGTCGTTCGCGCAGGCCGGTTACGTCAGGGCCGAGCCGGCGATCCTGCAACCCGCCGAGCCCTTCCTCGACCTCTCGGGTGAGGACATCCGCAAGAGCCTCTACCTGACCACCGACCTCACCGGCGAGGAACTGTGCCTGCGCCCGGACCTGACCATTCCCGTCGCCCGCGACTACCTCGCCTCGACCCGCGCCGGCCAGCCGGCCGGGTTCAGCTATCTCGGCCCGGTGTTTCGTTACCGCGGCGGCCGGGCCAGCGAATTCCTGCAGGCCGGGATCGAATCCTTCGGCCGCCAGGACCGCGCCGCCGCCGACGCCGAGACGCTGGCACTGGCACTGGAAGCGACTGCCGCCTTCGGCGTCCGCGACGTCGAGATCCGCACCGGCGACGTCGCGCTGTTCAACGCGCTGCTCGACGCGCTCGACCTCTATCCGGTCTGGCGCCGCCGCCTGGTCAAGGATTTCAACCGCAAGATCAGCCTGGAAAAGGATCTGGAGAAACTCGCCGCTGCGACCACCGCGAGCCCAAGCGAATATCAGGGCGTGCTCGCCGCGCTCGCCGGCTCCGACCGCAAGGCGGCGCTCGCCTTCGTCACCGACCTGATGTCGATCGCCGGCACCACCAATGTCGGGGGACGCACGACCGCCGAGATCGCCGACCGCTTCCTGGAGCAATCCACGCTGAAGGGCGGCGCGCTGTCGCGCGAGGCCATCGCCGTGCTCAAGCGTTTCCTGTCGATCTCGGGCAATCCCGACGATGCCATCGCCGAGCTGCGCGCGCTCACCGCCGACGCCAGGCTCGACCTTGCCGCGGCCATCGACCAGTTCGAAAGCCGGGTCGGCTTCATGGCCGCGCGCGGCATCGACGTGAAGCAGACGCGCTTCTCGACCGCCTTCGGGCGCGGCCTCGACTATTACACCGGCTTCGAATTCGAGCTGCATCACCGCGACAACGGCACAGAGCCGCTGGTTGCCGGCGGCCGCTATGACAGGCTGATGACCCAGCTCGGTTCAGCCGAGCCGATCCCGGCGGTCGGCTTCTCGGTCTGGGTGGATGCGCTGACGAAGATCGGCCGCAAGGTGGGAGCTTAAGTCATGAGCGCGCCGTTCGTTCTGGCCGTTCCCTCCAAGGGCCGCCTGCAGGAAAACACCGAAGCCTTCTTCGCCCGTGCCGGCCTCAAGCTGTCGAAGGCCGGCGGCGCCCGCGACTATCGCGGCACGCTTGCAGGCCTCGACAATGTCGAGGTCGCCTATCTCTCGGCGAGCGAGATCGCCTCGCAACTGTCGCGCGGCTTCGCGCATCTCGGCGTCACCGGGGAAGACCTGGTGCGCGAGAACATCGCCGACGCCGACAAGCGCGTATCGCTGATCGACGGCCTCGGTTTCGGCTATGCCGACGTCGTCGTCGCGGTGCCGCAGGCCTGGATCGACGTCCGCACCATGGCCGATCTCGACGACGTCACCACCGGCTTCCGCGAGCAGCACCACATGCGGATGCGGGTCGCGACCAAGTTCGTCAATCTCACCCGCGCGTTCTTCCAGAGCCACGGCATCACCGATTACCGCATCGTCGAAAGCGCGGGCGCGACCGAGGGCGCACCGGCAGCCGGCAGCGCCGAGCTGATCGTCGACATCACCACGACGGGCGCGACGCTCGCCGCCAATGGCCTGCGGGTGCTCGACGACGGCGTGATCCTGCGCAGCCAGGCCAATCTCGTGGCGTCGAAGGATGCCGACTGGTCGCCGCAGGCGCGGGAGACGGCGCGCGTCATCCTCGATCACATCGCGGCACGGGCGCGGGCCAACAAATACCGCGAGGTCCGCACCCGCTTCCGGCAGTGCGACGCCGCCCTGCTCGGCGAAGCCCACACCCGTTTCGGTGTCGTGGCACCGTTCGGCGGCCCCACCTCGTCAGGCATGCTGACGTTGCACTGCCCGCCGGGGCAACTCTATGCGCTGGCAAGCTTCCTGCGCGAGCACGGCGCCGAGACTGTCTCGGTCGTCTCGCTCGACTACGTGTTCGACCGGGAGAACCCGCTGTTCGCCAAGCTCGAGGCGTTCCTGCGGCGGTAAGCCCCAGGTCGGTTCAGCTTTTCCGTTCAGCTTTGCGACAGCAAACGACAGCTACCATATGCTGTTGAGATGACCTTGAACGCCTCTGGGACTTGATCGATGACGCTGGGCTCCGACGTTTCCGGCATGACGACCACCGCGGGCACCGCCGCCGCGAAGGGATTGTCGATCGTCGTCCCCGTCTACAACGAGGCGGCGGGCCTCGCCGGCCTGCATCAGCGCATCTGCGATCTCGCCAAGACCGTGCGGGAGCGCTATCGCCTCGCTTGCGAGGTCGTCTATGTCGACGACGGCAGCAAGGACGCGACGCTGTCGATCGCCCGCTCGCTGCCCGCCGACGCGATCGACGTCCAGGTGGTCTCGCTGTCGCGCAATTTCGGCAAGGAGGCGGCGCTGATGGCCGGCCTCGACCATGCCCGGCTCGGCGCCGTGATGTTCATGGACGGCGACGGCCAGCATCCGCCGGCGCTGATCGAGCAGCTGGTGCGGCACTGGATCGATGACGGCTATGACGTCGTCTATACCGCCAAGGCGCATCGCGACAACGAGAGCTTCCTGCGCCGTGTCTCCGTGCACGGCTTCTACGCGCTGATCAATTGGGGTGCGCGCCAGAAGATCCCCGAGGACGCCGGCGACTTCCGCCTGCTGTCGCCCCGCGCCGTCGCCGCGCTGAGGCAGCTGCCGGAACGCAACCGCTTCTTCAAGGGCCTCGCCAGCTGGATCGGCTTCCGCCAGATCCGCGTCGACTACGAGCCCGCGGCGCGCGCCCATGGCGTCACCACCTTCAACGCCGCAAGCCTGCTCGGCCTGTCGATCGAAGGCCTGACCTCGTTTTCGGTGGCGCCCTTGCGCTTCGCCAGCCTGCTCGGCGTCGTTCTCGCCGGCGGCGCCTTCCTGTTCGGCCTTTCGATCCTCTGGGAGGTGTTCACGACCGGCAAGCAGGTGCCCGGCTATCCCTCGCTCGTGATCGGCCTGATGACGATCGGCGGCGTCCAGCTCATCATGATCGGCATCATGGGCGAGTATATCGGCAAGATCCTGTCCGAGCTGAAGGCGCGTCCGATCTACTTCGTCGCCGAGCACAGTGAGAAGCACTTCGAGGCCGACGAGGCCAGGAACGCTTCGAGCAAGGACGCTTCGAGCAAGGACGCTTCGAGCAAGGACGCCTCGAGCCAGGACGCCGCGAAGAGGACGGCGGCCGAATGAGCGCGGCCGCGGACCTGCGGCGGATCTGGCTCTGCGCCGACGACTACGGCATCAGCCCGGGCGTCAACCGCGCCATCTGCGACCTGATCGAACGCGGCCGTCTCAACGCCACCTCGGTGATGATGGTGGGGCCTGCGATCGCGCGCAGCGACATCGAGGCGCTGCAGGCGTCGGCCAAGCAAAGCCCGCGCTGCGCGGTCGGACTGCATGTGACGCTGTCGGCACCGTTCCGCCCTCTCACCATGCATTTCCGCCCGCTCGACGGCGACATGTTCATGCCGTTTCCGAAGCTGCTGCGCGCCGGATTGATGCGCCGGCTCGACCGCGAGTTCTTTCGCAACGAGGTGAAGGCGCAGCTCGCGGCCTTCATGGATGCGTTCGGCCGCGCGCCCGACTTCGTCGACGGCCATCAGCATGTGCAGCTCTATCCGCAGGTGCGCGACGGCTTTGTCGATGCGATCGTCGAGGCTGCGCCGGATGCCTGGGTCCGTCAGGGCGGCCGCGATCTGCCGCTGAGGCGGCGGCTGGCCTCACCGAAGGCTCTGGTGCTCGACAGTCTCAGCGCGCAATTCCGCCGCCGCGCCGACCGCGCCGGTCTCAGCTTCAATCCCGCCTTTGCCGGCGCCTATGATTTCACGCGCGCAAGCGATTACGGCGGGCTGATGCGGCAATTCCTGGAAGGCCTCCCCGATGGCGGCCTCGTGATGTGCCATCCCGGCTTCGTCGACGACGTCCTCGCCGGCCTCGACCCGATGACCGATGTCCGCGAGCGCGAGCACGCCTATCTCTCGGGCGAAGCCTTCGCGCGCCTGCTCGCGGAGAGCCGCGTCACGCTGGGGTGAAACCGGCGGACAACAGGCCGCGGGGCAGCTTGTCGCATACGGAAATTTAATCCGGCCGGCACTGTTGGGGCCACAATGGAACCCTACATCTGCTGCGCGCTTGGTTTTGCGCGAAGGAGACAGATCATGACGCCGCAGGAACGCCAGCTCGTCGACGAGCTTTTCGACCGGCTTTCGAAACTGGAAAACGCACCGCGCGATCCCGATGCGATCGCGGCGATCTCCGACGGCCTGCGCAAGGCGCCCGGCGCCGTCTATGCGCTGGTGCAGACCACGCTGCTGCAGGACGAGGCGCTCAAGCGTGCCCATAACCGCATCCAGGAGCTGGAAGCGGCCAAGGCGCCCGAGCAGCCGCAGTCCGGCGGGTTCCTCGACACCATGCGCGACACGCTGTTCGGCGGAAGCCCCTCGCGCGGCTCGGTTCCGAACGTGCCTCCCCGCGATCAACGGCCGGTCTGGAACACCGGTCAGGCGATGCCGCAGACCCAGCCGGGCTACGGCGCGCCGCCCTACGGACAGGCTTACGGTCAAGGCCCGAGCCAGGGCTATGGCGCTCCGCCGGTCGGCGGTGGCGGCGGCTCGTTCCTCGGCACGGCCGCAGCCGCTGCGGCCGGCGTCGTCGGCGGCTCCCTGCTGCTGTCGAGCATCCGCGGCATGATGGGCGGATCGCACCAGCAGGCTTTCGGCGACACCAATTCCCTCGGCGGCGATCGCAGTGCTGGTGGAAGTCCTTGGGGCGGCAGCGACCAGTCCGGCGGCTCGCTCGCCCGCGATGCCGGCCTGAACGACATCGGCTCGAATCGCGATTCCCGCCAGGGCTTCTTCGACCAGGCGTCGAACGATCGCGACAACGACGATCAGGACTACGGCGACGATCGCGGCGACAACGTGGACATGGCCGACGACAGCGATTTCGGCGGCGACGACGATGGCGGCAGCGATTACGCGTGAGGTTGCTGTGTAGCGTTGCGAACAAGAACGGCCGCCCAAGAGGCGGCCGTTTTCATTTTCCAACTCTTGCGCAGGTCTCTTCCTTCTCCCCTTGTAGGAGAAGGTGGGAACGTCACATCACCACGACCTTGGTGCCGACATTGACGCGGCCGTAGAGGTCGATGACGTCCTCGTTGCGCATGCGGATGCAGCCGGAGGAGACGTTGGTGCCGATGGTCCAGGGCTCGTTGGAGCCGTGGATGCGGTAGAGCGTCGATCCCAGATACATCGCGCGGGCGCCGAGCGGATTTTCCGGGCCGCCTTCCATGTGCCGGGGCAGATCGGGCCGGCGGGCGAGCATTTCGGCCGGCGGCGTCCAGTCCGGCCATTCGCGCTTGGCCGTGATCGATTTCACGCCGGACCAGGTGAAGCCGGGACGGCCGACGCCGATGCCGTAGCGCATCGCCCTGCCGTTGCCCTCGACCAGATAGAGGAACTTGTTCGGCGTATCGACCACGATCGTGCCGGCACTTTCCTTGCCGCTATAGTCAACAGATTGTTTCTCGAATCTCGGATCGAACGGGCGCTGCCGCGGATCGACCGCCTCCTGCTGCAGGCCCGCGCCCTGATATCCACCCTGCATCTGCGGCTCGCCCATCGGCGGCAGGCGGCGCTGGTCGTAATAGCCGGGCTGCTGCTGATACACCGGCCGCTCGGGCGCGTAGGCCGGACCGCGGCCGGGCCCGTCGCCGAACAGGAACTCGATGAAACCGCCGCCCATGTTGGCATTGGAGGCGACCCGCACCGGCGCCGGCGGCACCTGCGGCTGGTAGAGCACCGCGGGCGGATCGTTCGGCACGGTGTTGTCGAAGGCACCGGCGCTGCTCGTGCCGGCAATGAAGGTGCAAGCGCTGCCGAGCAGCGCGACAGACATTTTCTTGAACATCGACGTACTCTGTACTGTTTCGTCTAGATCACATGCGTCGTGGAGAGCTGGTGGCTGATCCCGCGCCCTTCGACGTGGTCAATAAAAAGCAAAAGCCGTTTTGTTTGGTAAACGAAAGCGGGGTTTGGATTCACCACGTCGCGAGCGCAGCGGCAATTTGGCGATCAGCGTTTATTTTCGATGAACGCGACGCGGCCATGGTTAATCGCTTCTTTGCGCGCCGTCGCGCGATGCCGCACAACAGTTCCGGCTGTGAACTTCGTGTTAAATCGCTTCTGCCTACAAAGACGCGTGAGTGAGGTGGGGGAGTATCCTGATGGCTGTTCACCGCAAACGTTTTCGCGTTGAGGATATCGTTAGTGGCGAGATGCCGATTATCGATGTAACCGAAGAGGCCGGCCCGATGCATAGCGAGATCATGGCCGAGCTGCGCGCGATCCGCGCCCAGATGGCGAAGGGCGCTGCCCCGCTGTCCGGCAGCGCAGCCATGGCGGCGATCGACGCCTCGACGGCCCATGAGCTCTCCGAAGCGCGCACCATGCTGGAGACCTATCGGGCGCAGATCGAGCAGTGCGAGAAGCTGAAGGTCGAGCTCGACCTCATCCATGACGCCATCGACCGCACCAAGCGCGAGATCGCGACGCTGCACGGCAAGAGCTTCGACGGCGGCGAGATGGCCAAGGTCAATGGCGAGCTCGGCGCGGTGGTCGGCGGCACCGAGCAGGCGACCCAGCAGATCCTCGAAGCCGCGGAATCGATCGACCAGGCCGCGAGCGCAATGTCCAAGGTGGACTCGGTCGATCAGCAGAAGCGCCTCGCCGACGACATCCAGGAACGCGTCATCTCGATCTTCGAAGCCTGCAACTTCCAGGACCTGACCGGCCAGCGCATCAGCAAGGTCATGACCACGATGAAGTTCATCGAGCAGCACATCAATGCGATGATGGACATCTGGGGCGGCGTCGACGCGATCAAGGCCCACGTGCCGGCGCAGGTCGACAATCGCAGCGAGGACGAGAAGCTCCTCAATGGTCCGAAGCTCACCGGCGACGTCGGCCACGCCTCGCAGGACGACATCGACGCGCTGTTCGACTGAGCGGACGCGTACGGAGAATAACAAAACGCCGCCCCCGGGCCGGCGTTTTTTGTTTTGGGACCATCCCCTCCGCTGTCATCGCCCGGCTTGACCGGGCGATCCGGTATTCCAGCGACGGTCGTGATTCGATCGAGAGGCCGCGGCGTACTGGATGCCCTGCCTTCGCGGGGCATGACGGAGGCGCGAGATCACGCCCTTGGCGCGCAGCGGACGTAGACCATGTTGCCGTAGCGGGTGGCGGCGTCCTTGTCGATGAAGCGGGTGATCAGGACGCGGCCGTCGAAGGACACGATCTCGCGGTCCTGCTCGCCGGGGGTCGGCCCGGCCGGCCCGATGTAGTTCTTGCCGCTCGGCGAGCCCTTCAGCCGCAGCTCCTGGGGCGTTGCCTGGTCGGCCAGATGCATGATCACGCCGCCGGAGGAGCCGGCGGTGATCACATAGGGATTCTTGCACTGGGCCCTCGCGGCCGCCTCGGTGCGGGCGCGGTCGGCCGGGTTCTGGAACGAGGCGAGGCCCCAGCGGCCGACGATCTCGTCGGCGCGAATGGTCGCAGGCATTTCGGGCGCGACGCCCGGCTCGGCTTCGGGTGGCGGCGAGGACGACGAGAAGGACGGTAGGCTCATGCCGCCGCCGCATGCGCCCAGCAGCAGCGCCAGACATGAAGCGGCTGCCAGATTGGCAACCGTGCGCGCGTGAGCCGAACTGATCATGGCATTCCCCCGAGCAAGACCATGGCCGCACCCCTCCCGCAGCCAAGCGCAAAACCGCTGCCGGAGCAATGACGTCCTTTGATACGCCGGCGCCCCGAACAAGTTTCCAATGCCACCATCCTATATCCGCCTCACCAATCGCTTAACCACCTTTGCTTGACAGGATCGCGGCCAAGCCATATTTCCGAGCGCACTCTTAGCACTCGGAAAGCCCGATTGCTAAGCACGCCGTTCGATCCTCTGGATAGGGGGTGGACGGAAGCGCCGCCCCACCCACTTTCCACACCTTCCGAAGCGAGCCTCCAAAGGGAAACGTCATGGCTAAATCCAAATTTCGTCCGCTGCATGACCGTGTCGTGGTCAAACGTATCGACGCCGAGGAAAAGACCAAGGGCGGCATCATCATTCCGGACACCGCCAAGGAAAAGCCGTCCCAGGGCGAAATCGTCGCCGTCGGCCCCGGCGGCCGTGACGAGGCCGGCAAGCTGATCCCGATCGACCTCAAGGTCGGCGACCGCGTGCTGTTCGGCAAGTGGTCGGGCACCGAGGTCAAGATCGACAACGAAGATCTCCTGATCATGAAGGAGTCGGACATCATGGGCGTTCTGGCCTAAGGCCGTCCGCCTGAACGGCCGCTGAATGTCATGCCGGGGCCTGACCCGGGCATCCATCAATCTTCGCCAGGTGATGGATTGCCGGGTCAAGCCCGGCAATGACGAAGAGAGCGCGCTGCAGCACAAACAAGACACAGCACGAAACACGAAGGATTGCAGACGATGGCTGCCAAGGACGTCAAGTTTTCCGGAGACGCGCGCGATCGCATGCTGCGCGGCGTCGACATTCTCGCCAACGCCGTCAAGGTGACGCTCGGCCCGAAGGGCCGCAACGTCGTCATCGAGAAGTCGTTCGGCGCGCCCCGCATCACCAAGGACGGCGTCACCGTCGCCAAGGAGATCGAGCTCGAGGACAAGTTCGAGAACATGGGCGCCCAGATGCTGCGGGAGGTCGCCTCCAAGACCAACGACCTCGCCGGTGACGGCACCACCACCGCGACCGTGCTGGCCCAGGCCATCGTGCGCGAAGGCGCCAAGGCGGTTGCCGCCGGCATGAACCCGATGGACCTCAAGCGCGGCATCGACACCGCGGTTGCGGCCGTCATCAAGGACATCGAGAAGCGCGCCAAGCCGGTTGCGTCCTCTGCCGAGGTCGCCCAGGTCGGCACCATCTCGGCCAACGGCGATGCCGCCATCGGCAAGATGATCGCGCAGGCGATGCAGAAGGTCGGCAACGAGGGCGTCATCACCGTCGAGGAGAACAAGTCGCTCGACACCGAAGTCGACATCGTCGAGGGCATGAAGTTCGACCGCGGCTATCTCAGCCCCTATTTCGTGACCAACGCCGAGAAGATGACCGCCGAGCTCGAGGATGCCTACATCCTCCTGCACGAGAAGAAGCTCTCGGGCCTGCAGGCCATGCTGCCGGTGCTCGAAGCCGTGGTGCAGTCGGGCAAGCCGCTCGTCATCATCGCCGAGGACGTCGAGGGCGAGGCGCTGGCCACCCTGGTCGTCAACCGCCTGCGCGGCGGCCTGAAGGTTGCCGCCGTCAAGGCGCCGGGCTTCGGCGACCGCCGCAAGGCCATGCTCGAGGACATCGCCATCCTCACCGGCGGCCAGCTCATCTCCGAAGACCTCGGCATGAAGCTCGAGAACGTCACGGTGAAGATGCTGGGCCGTGCCGGCAAGGTCGTGATCGACAAGGAGAACACCACGATCGTCAAGGGCGCCGGCAAGAAGCCGGAGATCGAGGCCCGCGTCGGCCAGATCAAGGCCCAGATCGAGGAAACCACCTCGGACTACGACCGTGAGAAGCTGCAGGAGCGCCTCGCCAAGCTGGCCGGCGGCGTCGCGGTGATCCGCGTCGGCGGCGCCACCGAGATCGAGGTCAAGGAGAAGAAGGACCGCGTCGAGGACGCGCTCAACGCCACCCGCGCCGCGGTGCAGGAAGGCATCGTCCCCGGCGGCGGCGTCGCGCTGCTCCGCGCCAAGAAGGCGGTGGGCCGTCTCACCAACGCCAATCCCGACGTCCAGGCCGGCATCAACATCGTCCTGAAGGCGCTGGAAGCCCCGATCCGCCAGATCTCCGAGAACGCGGGCGTGGAGGGCTCGATCGTGGTCGGCAAGATCCTGGAGAACAAGTCCGAGACCTTCGGCTTCGACGCCCAGAACGAGGACTATGTCGACATGGTCGAGAAGGGCATCATCGACCCCGCCAAGGTGGTGCGCACCGCGCTGCAGGACGCCTCCTCCGTGGCCGGCCTGCTGGTGACCACCGAAGCCATGGTCGCCGAGATGCCGAAGAAGGAAGCCCCGCCCGCCATGCCCGCCGGCGGCGGCATGGGCGGCTTCTGAGGCCCATCCTCACCCGACATGATCGCGAAGGCCGCCTCCGGGCGGCCTTCTTTTTTGCCGACGATGAGCGCCGCTTTCCGATTCAATCCACGGCCAAAACCCACTACGGTGGCGCCGATTCTATTGTTTGAGCATGATCTTTTCGGAAAACCGCTTCACACTTTTCCGGATCATGCTCATTGCTTGAGGATTTCGTCGATGCGCGCGCTTTTGGTTTGTTCGACAGCCCTGTTGGCGGCTTTGCTTGCAGCTTCGCCGGAGGTTGCCTCCGCCCAGATGAAACTGTCACCCAAGGCTGCGGCGCCCGGTGGCGTGGAGACGCGCTATTTCACGTCGATCGACGGGCTGATGGACGGCAATGCCGACGTGATCCTGAAGGAGACGCGCCAGGGCAAGACGGTGACGGCCGCGGTGCTCGACGTCTGTTACCCGATCGCCAAGAATTCCGACCGCAAGGACCGCTTCATCGTCAATCTCCAGGTCGCGGGCCAGAACCTGACGGGCACGACGCAGAGCATCGGTGAGAAGGCGCCCGTCAGCGTCAAGCTGCTGCGCAAGCAGAGCGGCGACACGTTCGAGTTCCGCGGCCAGATCAGCATCGGCCAGGTGGTGACGGAGGTGACCTCGCCCGACAATTCCGATCTCAGCGAGAGGGAATTTCAGGACAACCAGACCTCGGACGACGGCATCACGCCGCAGCCGAAGGATTTCACCGACGTGTCGCCGGAGGCGATCGCGGTCAAGGTCAAGCTGGATGCGGCGACCGACTTCCTGAAGAGCCTGAGGGGCCAGGAGGTCGAGGTGACGCTGGCGAGCCTCACCGTCGGCTGCGATGCGCTGCGCGCTGGCGAGCAGACCATCAACATGTCGGTCGATCCCGAGCGCGCCGGCGCGCTGCTGGCCAAATTCAAGGCGATGCCGGGCGTCACCGCCGCCGGCTGGACCGCCGGCATGACCGAAATGGACCGCACCATCCGCTTCGCCGCGGCCGATTGGCGCGAGGGCGACAAGATCAACCGCAACAAGCTCGCGACCACCGTCGCGAACGTCCTGAGCCGGACGCTTGCGGCAAAGCCGGTCTCGCAAAACTTCAACCCCGCCACCGGCAAGCTCAAGCTGGTCTTCAAGCGGCCGAACCAGGATTTTCCGGCGCTCGAGCTGACCGACACGATCGAGGTCACCGGGCTCGTCGCGCCGGACAAGCCGGGCGCGACCGACAAACTCATGCTCTGGATCGGCAGCCCCGCGACGACGACTGCCGACGAGAGCAGCGGCGCCAAGCTCAATCTCTCCGACGACGCCTCGGTCGACGAGGAAGGCGATCAGCCCGACGACAACGGTTCGATCGAGGCCCTCGCCAAGGAGCTGAAGGCTCAGCGCTGGGACGCCGACAAGTCGGTGTGGAAGTAGACGGAGCTATCGTGCCCCGGACGCAGCGCGAAGCGCTGCGAGCCGGGGCCCAGAAGCCGCAAGCGAAGTCGTCGATAGATTTACTGGGTCCCGGCTCTGCGACGCAGCGCTTGCGCGCTACGCCTTGTCCGGGACACGACGGCGATCAATTCCCCGTTGTCCTGAAGCGCAGCGGCTTCGGGCCGATCAGCGTCAGCACGTCGCCCTGACGCTTCCAGGTCTCGACACTGGAGAGCGCCGCGACCAGATCGTCGTCGGCCTGCGCGCGTCCCGGCGAGCAGTTGCGGTCCTGGATCTGGCCGGGGACGAAGATCACCGTGTTGCCGGCGACCGAGAACTGGCCCTTGCCGCCCTTGCACCAGAGCTCCAGCAAGACCTCGCCGTGATCGCCGATCTCGATGTTCGGAATCCGCTTGGAGCCTGGCTGCGGCAATGCTTCCAGCGTCATCTCGCTGCCGAACGGAAAACCGTCCTCGGCACGCGCGAGCGTGGACATCGCGAGCATTGCAACCGCAGCACACACCAATCGCTTGAGCGAAACCATGAGACCTCTCGACGACCTGATTTGCGGCACCTTCTATAAGACTGCGGGCGCATTGAGAAGGTTCGCACGCACGCAAAAATCCCCGCGGAGACCTCCGCGGGGATCTGCATCGAAACCGGATATGGCCTGCTATTTCAGGACCAGCGCCGTGAACGGGTAGACATAGGCCTGCAACGTCACGAGCACACCGACGAGGCAGGCCAGCACGATCGAGTGCCAGAACACGAAGCGCAGGATGGTGCCCTCGTGGCCGTACCAGTTGGTGGCGGTCGAGGCGACGACGATCGACTGCGCGTCGATCATCTTGCCCATCACGCCGCCGGAGGAGTTCGCCGCCGCCATCAGCACCGGCGACAGGCCGAGCTGCTCGGAGGTGATCTTCTGCAGGTTTCCGAACAGCACGTTGGAGGCGGTGTCCGATCCCGTCAGCGCGACGCCGAGCCAGCCGAGCAGCGTGCCGAAGAAGGGATACAGCACGCCGGTTGCGGCAAAGGCGAGACCGAGCGTCGCGTCGACGCCGGACAGGCGCGTCAAGGTGCCGATCGCGAGCATCGCCGAGATCGTGATCAGCGAGATCGCGCACAGCCGGATGGTGCGACCGTACTCGGTGAGGAGCCTGCCGGGACCGACGCCCATCAGGACACCGGAGATGATCGCCGCGATCAGCATGCCCGTGCCGGTGAAGGACAGGTAGGTGAAGCTGAACACCGCAGCCTCCTTGGTCGGCCCTGGCGCGACCGGCGGCATCTTGTTGATCATCTGGTGCAGCTCGGGCACCGGATAGTTCCAGGTGAAGATCGAGTTCGCCCAGGTCTTGAAGCCGCCATTGCCCCAGACCAGCATCACGATGCAGACGATGATCCACGGCAGCAGAGCGCTGAACACCTCGCTCTGCGTCAGCGGCGTCTTGTCCAGCGGCTTTGCCGCCGCCATGGTGGCCGACGATTCATCATTGCCGCGCAGCGCCGGCGACAGCCACAATTGCCTCGGCTGCCAGATCTTCAGGAACAGGATCAGCGCCCCCATCGAGATCAGCGACGCACCGATGTCGACGATCCAGGGATTGATGTAGTTCGAGATCACGAATTGCGGGACCGCGAACGAAATGCCGGTGACGAGAATCGCCGGCCAGACGTCCTTCATGCCCTTCCAGCCCGCGAAGGCCCACACCACCCAGAACGGTACGATCAGCGAGAAGAACGGCAATTGCCGGCCGACCATCGCGCCGAGGATGTAGGGATCGAGCCCGGTGACCGAGGCAAGGCCCTGGATCGGCGTGCCCAGCGCGCCATAGGCGACCGGCGCGGTGTTGGCGATCAGCGACAAGCCGGAGGCCGCGAGCGGCGAGAAGCCGAGGCCGATCAGCACGGCGCCGGTGATCGCGACTGGCGTGCCGAAACCCGAGGCGCCCTCGAAAAATGCGCCGAAGGAGAACGCGATCAGCAGCAATTGCAGCCGCCGGTCCTCGGTGACGCCGCCGATGGCGCGCTTGAGCAGCTCGAAGCGCCCGGTGGTGACGGTCACCTGGTAGAGGAAGATGACGTTGAGGACGATCCAGCCGATCGGGAAGAAGCCGGTGACGATGCCCAGCACCGAGGCGCGGATCGACATGTTCGCCGGCATGGTGAAGACGAAGATCGTGATCAAATTGGCCACGATCACGGCGATGATGGCCGCGATATGCGCCTGGACGCGGCCGCTCGCGATCAGGACCAGCAGCGTGACGACGGGCACGGCCGCCGCAATCGTCGACAGCACCGGGCTGTGCAGCGGATCATAGACTTGATTCCACATGGTCTTCCTCCCCCACGCATGTTTGTGGCAGACGGCCCGCGTGGAGAGCCGATCCTGCTTGACGCTGGAAGCGATAACCCCCGAGCTGGACGCGAATTCCTCGCGAATGCCGCGGTTCCCGTCCCGCTCACAAGCTCGCGAAATCCCTGGTCACCCCACCCCGCGCCGTCGAACCCCATGCTAGGGTTGCAAGCTGCGACAAGCCAACGCAAATTGCAGACCTTGCGACTTTAGTCTAAGCGCGCCCATTTCCGCCATTGCCTCAGGTCGTTGGCTCCGGGCATTTGTGCACACCCCCCGAGGAGATCCAGCTCTGTGAAGAACATCAGCGCCACGCTCGCGATCGTCTGGCGAATCGCCGCTCCCTATTTCCGGTCGGAGGACAAATGGGTCGGCCGCGGCCTGCTCGCCGTCGTCGTCGCCATGGAGCTGGTGCTGGTCGCGATCAACGTGCTCCTCAATCAATGGCAGAACCGGTTCTACAGCGCGCTGCAGGCCTACGACCTGCCCGAGTTCATCAAGGAGGTCTGGATCTTCCTCGGCCTCGCCTTCACCTTCGTCGCGCTGGCCGTCTACAAGCTCTATCTGAACCAGTGGCTCCAGATCCGCTGGCGGCAATGGCTGACGCAGCATTATCTCGGCGAATGGCTCGACGGCGCCACGCATTACCGCATGCAGCTCAAGGGCGACGCCGCCGACAATCCGGACCAGCGCATCACCGAGGACGTCAAGACCTTCGTCGAGCAGACGCTGACCATCGGCCTTGGCCTTCTGTCCTCGGTCGTGACGCTGGCCTCGTTCGTCGTCATCCTCTGGGGTCTGTCCTACAAGGCGCCCTTGTACATCTACGGCACCGACATCGTCGTCCCCGGCTTCCTGGTCTGGTGCGCGGTGGCCTACGCGATCGTCGGTACCGCGCTGACGCACTGGATCGGCGCCCCGCTCATCAACCTCAATTTCGAGCAGCAGCGCTATGAGGCCGATTTCCGCTTCAACCTGATCCGCGTGCGCGAGAATTCCGAGCAGATCGCGCTTCTGAAAGGCGAGAGCGCGGAGCGCGGGCGCCTGCTGCAGCGCTTCGGCTTCGTCATCGGCAATTGGTACGCGATCATGAGCCGGACCAAGCGCCTCACCGCCTTCACGGCGAGCTACGGCCAGGCCGCGACGATCTTTCCCTATGTGGTGGTGGCACCCGCCTATTTCGCCAAGCGCATCCAGCTCGGCGACATGATGCAGACGGGCTCGGCATTCGGCAGCGTGCAGGACGCGCTGTCCTTCTTCGTCACCGCCTATCGCTCGCTCGCCGAATGGCGCGCGGTGATTGCCCGCCTCGATGGCTTCGAGATGTCGGTCAATGCCGCCGCCCGCGGCGCAGCGCTGGAGCCGACCATCGACGTCGCACCGTCGAAGGGCAAGGCCATCGCGCTCGAGCAGTTGCTCGTCAAACTGCCGAACGGCGCACCTCTGGTCGCAGCCAATGCCTTCACGATCCAGCCGTCGGAGCGGGTGCTGGTGACCGGCCCCTCGGGCTCCGGCAAGTCGACCCTGTTCCGGGCCATTGCCGGCGTCTGGCCGTTCGGCACCGGCACGGTCGCCATCCCTGCGACGTCGAAGCTGATGATGCTGCCGCAGCGGCCGTATTTCCCGATCGGTCCGCTGGGCGATGCCATCATCTACCCGGCCGAGCACGGCTCCATCCCGCCGGAGAAGATCCGCGACGTCCTGGTTGCGGTCGGAATGCCGCGCCTGGCTGAGCGGCTCGACGAGGACGGTCACTGGAACCGGACATTGTCGCTCGGCGAGCAGCAACGCCTCGGGCTGGCCCGCGCGCTGCTGCACGTGCCGGACTATCTGTTCCTCGACGAGGCGACCGCCTCGCTGGACGAGCCTTCCGAGGACCGCCTCTATCGGCTGCTGACGGAGAAGCTGCCCCAGGCCACCATCGTCTCGATCGGGCACCGCTCGACGCTGGACACCTTCCACAACCGCAAGGTGGCGTTGGCGCAGGACGGCGAGATCCACGTCCTCGGCAAAGCCGGCGAGCCGGCCCCGGAGCCGAGCGCAGCGCGCTGAGGCGAGCGCTGCAGGGCCGCTGGTCATCGAGTTCGGGTCGTCACTCCCGCACACTCGTCATGCCCGGGCTTGACGGCGTGGAGAGAAGCAAAAAGGGCGGCAGATTGCTCTGCCGCCCTCGTAGATAGTCTCGGGACGAAGCTTACTTCAGGTTGGTCATCGCCGTCAGGTCGAACGAGAGCTTGGCGATGCCCGCCGCGCCGCACCACTTGGAGCCGACGCCGGTTGGATTGATCGGCGTCACGTTGGTGGTGCCGGTGGCGGTGAAGTCGCTGGTGAAGGCGTTACAATCACCCTTGCTCAGGTCGGTATCGGAGTAACGCAGGTCCAGCGTCATCACCTTGTAAGTGAAGCCAACACCGATGTTCCAGGTGTTGTAGTCGGCGTACTTGATGCCGTTCGGGAACGCCGGGACGCCGTAGAAGCTGTCGGACGTGCCGAACCACTGGCGACCGAACTCACCGGAGACATACATGCCGACGCCGCTCGAACCGAAAGTGGTGCTCGGTGCCGTCCACTTGCCCGTGATCGAGGTGTAGTTGCCCCAAGCACCGGTGTTGAGGAAGTTCGGCGAGTAGAACTCGTTGATGCCGAACGACCAGTTGTCGTTCACGGTGTAGTTCATCTTGCCGTAGACTTCGAAGAAGCTGACGTCCTTCTTCATGACGTTGCCGTTGATCAGGGCATTCGCGGCGCAATCGCCGCCCTGGAAGTTGCCGGCATTGTCGAAGCCGGTACCGCCGAAATAGCAGGTCCCACCCGGATACAGATAACCCCAGACGCCGATGTCGAAGGCGAAGGCACCGAAGGTCGGACGGATACCGCCGTAGACGTCGATCTCGGCGGCGGCGCGGTTCGGGAAGGAGATGCTCTCACCGGCCACGCCCACATAGAGCTGGAGGTCCTTGGTGACGTTGTAGCGCGGCTCGAAATAGGCCGAGACCGACGGCTTGTGGTTCGACTGAGTGACACCGCGGAAGATGTAGTCGCTCATGATCGCGCCGCCGAAGGCGATGTCCCAGGGATCGAAGGCGGGCGGCGGCGGGGCCTTCAATGCCTTCACGCGCAAATCTGCCGCAAAAGCCGAGCCCGTCGTCACCATTGCCAGCGCCGTTGCCAACAAAGCTACTTTCTTCATTTCGATCCCCATCACCAAATTCTTGCCAAGTCTCTTGCCAAGTCGGATCCCGGAAGCCCCCCGGGGCAAACGACCAACGTGCAAAATTGCGTTACTGCGACAATCTGGATTGTGGGACGTAGGCCGTGAAGCAAAAATCACGAGCAACTGCCGACTTTTTAGGCGTTTCGACGATTCCACGAAAGGTTGTCGGGCTGTGTGTCTTCTTGATCACATTATCTGCATTCCAAAGTGCACGGTGGGACCGGGCAAGTACGGGGAAGGTCACCAGCGTGGCAACCGGGGCACGAATCAGACGGGTGCCGGAAAGGGACGGCTTCCGGGCGTCCATATGGCGATGCAAAAAGGCCGCAGCGTCACCGCGGCGGCCTCGCTGTTGGCGATCACGGTCGCTGGACGGGGCCTAGCCTTGCCCCTCGGCCGGCGCCGCTTCCGCAGAAGACGAAGGCATCGCCCAACTCGTCTCGGCCGCCGGTTCGGGAGCTGGAGCTGCGGCCGGCGCTGACGGCTTCGGCGCGGGAGCTGCCTTCGCCTTCTTCGGTGCCGCTTTCTTCGCGGCCTTCTTCGGTGCAGCCTTCTTGGCCGCGGTCTTCTTGGCCGTCTTCTTGGCGGCCTTCTTCGGGCCGGCCCGCTTCGCAGATTTCTTGGCAGATTTCTTGGCAGACTTCTTCGCGGACTTCTTGGCCGCCTTCTTCGTCGTCTTCTTCGACTTCTTCGCCGCTACAACCTTCTTGGCCTTTTTGGCCTTCTTGCTTTTCTTCTTCTTCGCTTTCGCCATCGTGGTCCTCCTGTTGCCGCCGAACAATGGTCGATCGGGCGTCTTCAGTCGTCACCCCGGGGAGGACAGTTCAGGCTCTGAAAGCTCAAACTTGCGCGTTCAGTGCCGGCCGCGACCCGCCCGTAGCCCAATCGAGAAGCTCAATCGTGTGTACGACCGGAACTGACGTGCCACTGGCAATCTGCACCATGCAGCCGATATTGCCCGCGGCAATCATGTCCGGCTTGACGCTCGCGATGTTGGCGACCTTGCGATCGCGCAACTGGCCCGCAAGCTCGGGCTGGAGAATGTTGTAGGTCCCCGCCGAACCGCAACACAAATGGCTCTCGGGTACATCTTTCACCACGAATCCATTCTTGGAAAGCAATTCTTTCGGAAGGCCCGTGATTTTCTGCCCGTGCTGCAACGAACATGCGGAATGATAGGCGACGACGATGTTGTCGCCTCGCTCAGTCGTTGCGAGATCGAGACCGGCGACGTACTCGGTGATGTCCTTGGCGAGCGCGGACACCTTTGCCGCGTCGGCGGCGAAGGCCGCATCCTCGCGCAGGAGATAGCCGTAGTCCTTGATCACCGTGCCGCAGCCGGACGTGGTCACGAGGATGGCGTCGAGCCCTTCGCCGGACGCTTCCTTCCGCCACGCCGCGACGTTGGCCCGCGCCCGCGCCAAGGCATCCCCGTCGTTGCCGAGATGATGGGTCAGCGCACCGCAGCACTGCTCGTCCCTGACAAGGACAACCTCGACGCCGTGGCGGGTGAGAATACTGATGGCGGCCTGGTTGATGCGCGGCGCCAGCACCTGCTGGGCGCAGCCCTGCAGCAGCGCGACCCGGCCGCGCTTCTTGCCGAGCGCTGCGAACACGCTGCCCGGGAGGGGGCCCGGTGACGGCAGCCGCTGCGGGGCCAGCGCCAGCATCGCCTTGATTCGCTGGACCAGGCCTGGCGTGGCCGACGGCCGCGGGGTCGGCAGGAACACGGCAAGCGGCCGGGCCAGCCGCGCCAGCACCATGCTGGCGCGAAAGCGCTGCGGGTCCGGCAGGACGAAAGCCAGCACCTGACGCAGCAGCCGCTCGGCCAGAGGCCGCTGATAGCGCTGCTCGATCCTGACCCGGGCCTGGTCGACGAGATGCATGTAGTTCACCCCCGAGGGGCAGGTCGTCATGCAGGACAGGCACGACAGGCAGCGGTCGACGTGCTTGACCACCTCGGCCGTCGGGGTCTGGTCCTTCTCCAGCATCTCCTTGATCAGATAGATGCGGCCGCGCGGGCTATCGAGCTCGTCGCCGAGCAGCACATAGGTCGGACAGGTTGCGGTGCAGAAGCCGCAATGGACGCAGGCGCGCAGGATCTTGTCGGCTTCCGCGATATCGGGGTCGGCGAGCTGGGCGAGCGAGAATTCGGTCTTCATGCCACAGCGCCTCGCGTCAGCCGGCCCCGGTTCAGAACGGTCTTCGGATCGAAGCTGGCGCGCACCCGCTCGCTCAGGGCGGCGATGCCCGGCGCCTGCGGATGGAACACGTCGACCTCGCGCCTGACATCCTCGGCCGCCCGGATCAGCGTGGCGTGCCCTCCGACCGCATTCGCACACGCCCGCACGGCCGGTTCATGCGCATCGCCCTTCGGCGGCAATGCGGCCCAGATCAATCCGCCGCCCCAATCATAGAGCACGTCGCCACCGGTCTCGCGCGTCAATTGCGTGCCGAGCGCCGCGCCCGAGGCCGGCGGGCAGACGATGCGCCAGACCGGCCAGGCGCCGAGCGCGCCGCTGGCCGCGAACGGCAGCACGTCGCGGATCGTGGCCCACAGCGCAGCAGATGCGGCGTCCTCGATCAATGTCGCGGTTCCGAACGGCGCCAGCAATTCGCGCAGCGAGCCGGCGCGGTGGGCGGCGGAGGCGGTGATGCCCTCGAGCCGCAGCACGGTCAGCGCCTCGCCCTCCCCTGCGAGATCGCCAAGCCCCTCGGGCTTGGCCCGGAACGCCTGATACGGCAGATGCGCCGCGCCGGAGACGTCGAAGGGCGAGCCGAGCGCCGCGGTCATCGCCTTGTTGGCGGCGGCATCATCGAGCCCGCGCAGCAGCAGCGTCCGCTCGGCCTCGGGCTTGGGCATCACCTTCAACGTGACCTCGGTCATCACCGACAGCGTGCCCCAGGACCCCGCCAGCAGCTTGCAGAGGTCGTAGCCGGTGACGTTCTTCACCACCTTGCCGCCGGTCTTGAAGCTGTCGCCGAAGCCTGAGACGGCGTGCGCCCCGAGCAGGTGGTCGCGCGCCCCGCCGGCCCTGATCCGCCGCGGGCCGGCGAGCCCGGCTGCGATCATGCCGCCGATGGTGCCCGATGCGGGCGTGCCGAGCAGCGGCGCGGTGTTGACAGGCTCGAAGGCGAATTGCTGGTTCTTGGCATCGATCAGCGACAGCACGTCCGCGAGCGGCGCACCGGCCTGCAGGGTGACGATCAACTCGTTCGGCTCGTAGGAGGTGACGGCATTGAGCGCGGAGAGGTCGAGCACGGCGTTGGTCGCCATCGCATGGCCGATGCTGCGCTTGCTGCCATGCCCGATGATCTCGAGCGGCTGCTCGTTGGCAATCGCCGCGCGCACCACTTCCTCGACGTCTTTGGCGTCTCTGACTTTAAGCGTATCCACGATTGAGCCGGTATCCAAGTTCAGGATGAAAAGCAATTCGACGCTTGCAGCGATCGCGCTAGAACCGCGGGATGTCCGGAAACGCCAGCTTGCCGGCATGGACATGCATGCGGCCGAGCTCGGCGCAGCGGTGCAGGGTCGGAAACACCTTTCCGGGATTGAGCAGGCCTTGCGAATCGAAGGCGCATTTCAGGCGCTGCTGCTGGTTGAGATCGATCTCGGTGAACATCTCCGGCATGAGGTCGCGCTTCTCGATGCCGACGCCGTGCTCGCCGGTGAGCACGCCGCCGAACTCGACGCAGGCGCGCAGGATGTCGGCGCCGAAGGCTTCGGCGCGCTCGATCTCACCGGGCTTGTTGGCATCGTAGAGGATCAGGGGGTGCAGATTGCCGTCGCCGGCGTGGAACACGTTGGCGCAGCCGAGCTGGTATTTTTCGCCGAGCTCGCGGATGCGCGCGAGCGCCTTCGGCAGCGCGCCGCGCGGAATGGTGCCGTCCATGCAGAGGTAGTCCGGCGAGATGCGCCCCACCGCCGGAAACGCGGCCTTGCGGCCGGCCCAGAACAGGTTGCGCTCGGCCTCGGAGGTCGAGATCTGGCAGGTGGTCGAGCCGCAGGCATTTGCAATTGTCTCGACGCGCGTGATCAGCTCGTCGACCTCGATCTGGGGTCCGTCGAGCTCGATGATGAGCAGCGCCTCGACATCGAGCGGATAGCCGGCATGGACGAAGGCTTCCGCGGCATGGATCGCGGGCTTGTCCATCATCTCCATGCCGCCGGGGATGATGCCGGCGCCGATGATGCGCGCGACGCATTCGCCGGCGGCCTCGACCTCTGCGAATCCGACCATCAGCGCACGCGCCGTCTCCGGCTTTTGCAGGATGCGGACCGTGACCTCGGTGATGACACCGAGCAGCCCTTCCGAGCCCGTGATGACGCCCATCAGATCGTAGCCGGCGTTCTCGCACCCCTTGCCGCCGATCCGCAGGATCTCGCCGCTCATCAGGACGATCTCGCAGCCGAGCACGTTGTTGGTGGTCATGCCGTATTTCAGGCAATGCACGCCGCCGGAATTCTCCGCGACATTGCCGCCGATCGAGCAGGCGATCTGCGAGGACGGGTCGGGCGCGTAATAGAAGCCGGCATGGGCGACCGCCTGGCTGATCGCGAGATTGGTGACGCCGGGCTCGGTGACGACGACGCGGTTGTCGAAATCGATCTCGCGGATGCGCTTGAACTTGCCGAGGCCCAGCAGCACGCCGTCTTCGAGCGGCAGGGCGCCGCCTGATAGCGACGTGCCGGAACCGCGCGGCACCACCTTGATGTTCTGCTCTGCACAATATTTCAGGATGAGCGAGACCTGCTCGGTCGTATCGGGCAGCACCACGACCATCGGCGGCTGCCGATAGGCCGTCAACCCGTCGGATTCATAGGCCCGCATCTCCGCAGGCGTATCGATCACGCCCTCGCCTGATACGATCGCGCGCAATGCAGCAACGATCTCGGCGCGGCGCGCGAGCACAGCCTGGTCACTCGCAGGCATCATGATGGCCATATCAAATCCTTCATGGCATATCCTTCCGGCTCGCGCCGCACGATCAATTTGTCTCGGCAAATCAATCACGTCCGTAGCCCTTTGGGTAGGCCATCCGAAAGTCGGATCGCCCATCTTCCGCCAGTTCGCTCTGGGACAAGTCGGAAATCATGAAACCTGTCATGGTTTGGTGACTTGTCCAAGCCGCGCAGGCCTGCCAAAACCGGCAGGTCGGGCGATTGCCGATCCGGCAAAAGACTGACCAGCCCAGACCCACCAGGGAAGAGACGAAGAGCACCCGATGACAAAACTGATTTTTGGCGCACTGACGATCCTCACCGCGATTGCCACCGCACCCGCCGCGATGGCGCAGGATGCCGCGGCCGGCAAGACGTCGTTCAACAAATGCCTGGCCTGCCACGCGATCGGCGAAGGCGCCAAGAACAAGGTCGGCCCCGAGCTCAACGGCCTCAACGGCCGCAAGTCGGGCACGGTCGAGGGCTATAGCTACTCGGACGCCAACAAGAATTCCGGCATCACCTGGAACGAGGCCGTGTTCAAGGAATACATCAAGGACCCCAAGGCCAAGATCCCCGGCACCAAGATGGCGTTCGCCGGCATCAAGAACGAGACCGAGATCAACAATCTCTGGACCTATGTCTCCCAGTTCGACAAGGACGGGAAGATCAAGCAGTAAGCCTGCACAAGGAAGTCGCGGCAGCTTCGGTTCTGATCGAATCAGGATCGGAGCTGCCGCTTTTTTTGTTTTGGCGCGCTCTCTCCACGGCTTCATTGCGAGGAGCTCTTGCGACGAAGCAATGACGGAGTGTGAGGCGATAGGCTGCCTTCTCGAGTAACGCTGTCATTCCCGCGAAGGCGGGGAATCCAGTACGCCGCGGCCTCTCGGTTCGATCACTGCGGCCTCTGGAATACTGAATCGCCCGGTCCTAGTGCGCAATTGCGCACTGGCCGGGCGATGACACCGTGGGTGTGGTGGCGGGCATACTTTCTCGTTCTCGCGGCTTGAAACGCCCGAGCTTTGCTTCGTCGCTCCACCCTCAAATCCAAGAGGGCGCAGGGAAGGCCGGGTGCCGGCTGGCACCCGCGGTCTGCTGCGCGAATAATGCACGCAGAAGAACCGCACAGCAGCATACAGGTGTCGCCGATCACTCGGCCTTCCCTGCGCAGTGGCTGGACGGCTTATGCCGTGATCTCCCGGGAGC
>NZ_LFJB01000119.1:0-26281 GCF_006658625.1 Bradyrhizobium sp. UNPF46 | reverse complement strand
CGAGCGAAGTGGACACCGGTTCGCGTGAAGAAAACGCGTCAAAACAAGAATCTAGAGCTTCGGTTCTGATTCAATCAGAACCGAAAGTTACCTCGAGCGCACTTGGAAATCCCCTCGCTCACAATTGTGCGACGAGTACCAAAAAATGCTCGCCATTCAATACGGGCTTGAGCGATGTCAAATTTCCCTTCCATACCCTTGGCTACCCTCCTGCGCGACCGAGATGGTCAAGCCTCGAAGGAGAGATGATCATGGCAACCGAGACGAAGCTTCCTGTCACGAAATCCACGACCACGCCCGCTCCCGCCGGTGAGCCTTGGCGGCCATTCCAGGCGTTGAAGAATGAAATCGACCAGATCTTCGACGATTTCGGCAATGGCTTCTGGAATCGGCCGTTCCAATCGCTCGCTCGGCTCGAACGCGATTTTTCAAAGTCGATTGCGGCACCGGCCGTTGACGTCGTCGAAGGCGACAAAGCCTACGAGATCACCGCAGAGCTTCCTGGCCTCGACGAGAAGAACATCGACGTCAAGCTCGTCAATGGCGGCCTGACGATCAAGGGCGAGAAGCGCGAGGAGACCGAAGAGACGAAGAAGGACTACTACGTCTCCGAGCGCCGCTATGGCTCTTTCGAGCGGTACTTCGCCCTGCCGGACGGCGTCAACACCGACAAGATCGAAGCGACCTTCAAGAACGGCGTGCTCAAGGTCGTCTTGCCAAAGACCGAGGAAGCCCAGAAGCCGGCCAAGACCATCAATGTGAAGGCCGCCTGATGACCTCGCCGGCACGAGGCGGCTGTAACCGCCGCCTCGCGCCGATGCAGGCGCCTTATCGCATCCTCAACCTTCCGAGCACAGTCAAATGCACGCCATTCATGTCATGACGAGAGACGTCGTCGCCGTCACGCCGCACACGACAATCGAGGATGCCGCGAAGATCATGCTGCGGATGCACATCAGCGGCCTGCCGGTCATCGACGATGCCGGCAATCTCGTCGGCGTCGTCTCGGAAAGCGATTTCATCCGCCGCAGCGAGATCGGAACCGGGCGTCGACACGCGGCCTGGTTGACATTCTTCATGGGACCCACGCGATCGGCCGCGGAGTTCATTCACGAGCGCGGCCGAAAAGTCGAGGACGTCATGACCCGGAAGGTCATCACGGTCCAGGAGGAGACGTCCCTGGCGGATATCGTCGCACTGATGGAAAAGCACGACATCAAGCGAGTTCCCGTGATGCGCGGCAAGGGTGTGGTCGGAATCGTGACGAGAAGCAATCTCCTGCAAGCCATGGCGAGCCTTGCTCACGAAATTCCGGATCCGACCGCCGACGACGATCACATCCGCGAACGCATCACAAGGGCTGTCGAGGCCACCGACTGGCGTCCCATCGGGTTCAGGGTGACCTGCCGTCAAGGCGTCGTCCATCTGTACGGTCTCATCACGACGGATGAGGCTCGACGGGCGGCCACGGTCGCGGCCGAAAACACCAACGGAGTCAAGGAAGTTCACGACCACCTCAGCTTCGTTGACACGTATTCCGGGTACTCCGTGGAATCGCCGGAAGACCTGAAAGCCGCGGGCTGAATTCCCGCGGATCGGCAGCCATCATGCCGCGAGCACGAGCAAGCGGGAAGATCGCTTGCAGACCTCGAAAACCGTCAAACTCTTTCTTGAGGGTTTTTGCCAACGTTTGAGGGCAGCGATCCATTCCCGAGGTCTGTAAGGGCGTTCGTCGCGTCAGGAGATATCCTCCCCGCGCTCTTGCTGCGCGGCCATAAGAAGCCTGCGGACTGCTTCGACCGGCACCGCAAAGGCAAAGCCGCTCCTTCTTGCGACGACTACGCCGATCATCCTTCCATGCAAATTCATTAATGCGCCTCCGAGCCCGGCTCGCACCAGTACGGTGGCCTCCAGACGCCGGTCGAGCCTAACCATCGCGCTCGATCGCGGCGGATCGCCCCCTCAGCCTTAACCTAAGGTTAGTCCCTTAGGTGAAGGGCCCGAATTTCGGCCGCCCGTCTGATGCTCTACAGAGAATTCGCCGGCCCGCAGCTGTTCGATGACTATGGTGCTTGCAATGAACCACTCGATCCATAGCGCAGACAAGGCAACCCACCTCAAGGTGGTGATCTCCGCGTTGCTCACCGGCATTACCATCATGGCGGCAGCACTGACCGTCCGCATGACCCAGCCGGAAACCAATATACCGGTGAAGGCGGCCCGGGCCGTCTACAAGGCCCATCCAGTCTCTGCTGTCACCGAAATGGCCCGTGTTGAGAAGCATCCGATCTAGATGAAGGAGGGGAGGATATCGAAATGACCAATGAAGTGATCAAGGTGTTGATCTTGCTTGCGCTCTACGGCGTGCTCGAAATCACGCTCTTTTCCTCGTCCATCGGCAGATTGGCCAAGCGCACGGTTCAATCCGGACATCGTCACCTGGCAGACGGCAAGAGGCGGGCAAGGGACGAATAGATCGAAAGCTGCCGCGGACGAGCTAGAGCGGCTCGTCATCCAGCGTAGACGGCTCCGTCTGCAAGGAAACGAAATCGCCCCCGCCGTAGTCGTCCTCCGGATCGGGATGGGCAGGTTGGATACAAAGACGGTCTTCCACCGACCGAACGTTCGGAACGTTCTCGCACGCTACGATGACCGCTCGATGTGCGTTTCCAGCCTTGACGACGCCACGTAGCGTGACCGTGCCGTTCCTCACGCCGACGTTCAGACCGACCGGTTGCCACGGTATCCCAGCCAACGCGGCGAGAACGGATCGCCGAACCTGCTCGTCGTCCTCCGAATAGCCCGATTTGTTCGCCAGCGGGCCGGCAACTGCCGACACGAAATCAGAGCGGGTGATGATGCCGACGATGCGATCGCC
Source organism: Bradyrhizobium sp. UNPF46 (assembly GCF_006658625.1). NCBI lineage: Bacteria > Pseudomonadati > Pseudomonadota > Alphaproteobacteria > Hyphomicrobiales > Nitrobacteraceae > Bradyrhizobium > Bradyrhizobium sp. UNPF46. The sequence continues at coordinate 23,403 of NZ_LFJB01000119.1, read as the reverse complement.
ACGCATGACCGGAACGTGATTCAGACGTCGTCGCTCCATCAGGTCGGCAACCTCCTCCAGAGGCGCCTGCTCGCTCGTGGTGACTGGCTGGGGGGTCATCACCTGCTCGACCTTGCGTCCGTGTTCCTTGACGAACTCGCCGGCGATGCGATCGGCTCCAAGCAGGACCGCGAGCAGTCGGTTGTGCTCATGCTCCGTGCCGATTTCGGCGCGTCTGAGAAAATCGCTTTCGCACAAGATACCGACGAGCTTCCCGCTCGAGTCGACGACCGGCAAACCACTGATGTGGTGCGCGAGCATCGACTTGATGGCATCGGCGATCGGCGCTTCGGGCCTTACAGTGACCACCCGTCGGGACATAATCTGTTGCGCGCGCATGTCTTCCGCTCCCGGAAAGGCTCAAGACGTATTTGCCACGTTGAATGAGGTGTTGATCGAGATCAAGAGCGGGAGAGACCATGATGCCATTCTGACTGTCACATCGGAAGCCTCGTCCATGCCCTTGCGGATGCTCATGTTGATCGCGATACTGGCCACACTTTCGGCCTCTAGCGCCGGGGCGCCTGCCGATTCGTCCCCTGCGTTGTCCGAGCTCATGACTAGACTGCAGCTTCAGCACGCGAAATTGTGGTTTGCCGGCAAACTGAGCAATTGGAGCCTGGCAAGCTACGAGCTTCGGCAGATCGACAGCAATCTCGAAGCCGCAGGCAGGCTGTTAGCCGATCCGTCTCGAGCCATTCGCGCGAGGGAACAGATTCAAGCCGTCGGACAGGCTCTACAATCCAAGGACGTGGCCGCGTTCATGAAGTCGTACGCGGCCCTGACCAATGAATGCAACGGCTGCCACAGGAGCAGCGGATACGCTCCGATTGCAATCCAGATACCCTTGACGGTGCCCGTGCCCAATCAACTGTTCGTCGATCAGGTGGCGGAGGGACGGGCCCTTGCCCACTCGAATTGCGGAACGTGCCACCTTGTCGCTGATGCGGCAAAGGAGCCGCCGACGCTCCGCCCGCCTGCGCCCGCCTTCCCGGAGATCGTGAGCAGATCGTCGTTCTCCGCTGATGCGCTCAGACTGTTCTTGACATCAAGCCATCGCCGCCTTGGTCCTGATCAGACCATGCCTAATCCGAGGCTTTCGGAGTACCAGATCGAAGCCATTGTCGCCTACCTGGAGACTCTCGGAGCACGCCCTCCTCGCTGAGATGTAATGCCCGTGCTGTACCCCAACGCCAACAAAGCAACGCCTCCATATTCAAAACGACGTGGCCCCTGTCCAGCGGAGGGAGCCGCTCTGCCGGATTCGCGCTTTCGGATGACGACTTTGACCTCGTTATCGGCATGACGCAGCTGGACTTAGACTATGGGATCGATACACAAGCTGGAGCGAAAGCATGAACTCCTGTGCCGTTCAGTGGATGCCGACTTCGGCTCATTTCGGACCCCGGCTTGCAGAGGCACTCGGAATCCCCGGCAACGCGATCGATCTACACCGATTTCCCGACGGAGAGATCCGCACGACCGTGGGTCCGACCGCAGCAACCACGATTGTCTGCTGCTCTCTCAATCAGCCCAACGAAAAGCTGATTGCCCTACTCTTCGCCGCGGAAGCGTTGCGCCGCAATGGCGCCAGCCGGCTCGTACTCGTGGCGCCCTATCTGGGCTACATGCGCCAGGACGCGGCATTCCGTCCAGGCGAAGCCATCAGTCAGCATGCGATCGGGAGTCTTCTGGCGAACAATTTCGATCGGGTGATAACATTCGACGCCCATCTCCATCGCAGGAACAGCCTGGCCCACGTCTTCCCTGGCGCCGAAGCCGACAATCTCTCGGCAGCTCCCGCGATCGAGGCCCTGCTTCGCGCCGAAACAATCTCTCCCGAAACGGTCATAGTTGGACCGGATGAAGAGTCGCGCGCCCGGGTGGCCGACATTGCCGGCCATTTCAAGCTTCCCTACGACGTCGCACAAAAGGTGCGTCTAGGTGATCAGAACGTGCAGATCGCGTTTCCGGAGCCGAGGATGCTCTCCGGCCGCCGGGCTCTGTTCATCGATGACATCGTGTCTTCCGGCGGAACGCTCACCGCCTGCGCGCAGGCTCTCATGACGTCAGGCGTTTCTTCCATCGACGTCATCGTCGTCCACGCCCTCTTTCCTCCGCCGCTTGTGGTGGGATTCGGGGGCGTGGGCATCCGCTCCATTCGATCCACCGACAGTGTGCAGCATCCCACGAATGCCATCAGCCTGACTCCTCTTCTCGCCGACGCACTTCGTCAAGAGGTGGCCGGCGTGCCGACGGACAGCAGCCTGGCGTAATCGTTACAGCCGATGCGCATTCGGCCCGCCCGGCAACGTTTCGGCGGGCAGACCCCTGCCAGACCCGCCCCCTGACGGGCTCATTCAGTCCGGAAGACGAACCTGCCACAGCGTCATAGCAAGCAGCATGTACGCGCCGCAGGTCCAGAGCGATTGCCAGTTGGCAGGTCCCTCGTTGAACGCGACGTAGACCGCCGCCACGGCGAAAATGCCGGCAAACATCGATTCCGCGAGAGGCCGGCTTCCACTCCTGGAAGGATTGAGCAGCGCAATGGCCGCAAACGGTATCGTCGCCATGGTCAGGGACGCAAAGGGAAACTCGATGTTGCGAGGGTCAAACACCAGGGCGATTGCTGTCTCCGTGCCAACCACCGCAATGACCATCAAGGCCAGTCCCAGCGCCGCCGCCAACGCCGACGACGTTCGGACGCGCCTCGGACCCAACAATTGCAGAGAACTGGGCAGTGTCCGTCCCGCCATGAGGGAGCCGGCGCCAAGCACTGGCGAAACGCTTGCTGCCAATAGAAACACACCCGACAACACCCAACCGCCCGCGCCGACGCTCTCGTAGAACGCTCTTTGACCGGCCACGCCCAGCAGACTTCCCGCGGTCGTTGCCGATGCTCCCACGGCGATCCAGGAGGCCAGGCAGCGCTCAACCGGTTTGCGCCCATAGCCCCACCAGGCCGCGCCGAAGACAAGCAAGGCCAACGCCATTCCGCAGATCATCTGCAGCTTCCACCAAGGGAAGTTGCCGATGGGTACGCCTGGCGGATATTTCAGCGCACGCCGTTCGGAATCAAACAGTCCCCAGGATCCGCCGACGGTCCCCTCAAGCTCGCGCTTCCAGGATTCATCATAGGCCTCGAACAGGTTCACGCGGAAGTTTTCGCGGCGGGCAAGGTCGAGAATGTCCGAAACGACACGGGCCTGGTTGACCGGCGATGGCAGCGCGGACTCCCGCATTCGCCCCTCGCTCGGCCAGCCTATTTCTCCAATCAGGACGTCCTTGCCCGGAAACTCCGCTGCAACCCGCCGGCGAATCCGGTCGGCATGAGCGGCGGCGAGCTCGGCTGCAATCGGAACGTTCTCCCAATAGGGCAGAACATGGATCGTCACAAAGTCGACGACATCACCGAGCTCGCGATTGCTGAGCCAAAATTCCCAGACGTCCGCATAGGTCACTGGGACGTCAACCTGTGCCTTGACCGTGCGGATCGCAGCGGCAAGCTCGGAAGGCGCCATCTCCTTGCGCAACAGCACTTCATTGCCGATCACGAGGGCAATGACCGTTCCCGGATGCTCGTTGGCGAGCCGTACGCCCGCGGCGATCTGGGCTGCGTTCTTCGTCCGATCACGGTCAAGAAAGATTCCCTGAACAACTTTCAGACCCGCCTTGGCGGCAAGTTCTGGGATTTGATCCAGACCAAGATCCGTCGCGTACGTACGGATGCAGTCCGACATCTTGGCGAGTTCTGCCAGATCCTCCGCAATCTGTTCTGCCGAAACACGCGTTGACGACGAAAGCGAGGTCTGATGGCTGCGGAAGGGTGCATAAGATATGCACGGCACTTTGTCGTTCGGGTCTATTGGGGCCCGCGCGAACTCACCTGGCCTGCCAAGCCACCACCATACTGCCGCGATGATGCTCAGGGACAGAAAGAGAAGTGCCAGCGGCGTGCGGACAACGACAATTCCCGGCCTCCTTGGGAATGGCCCTTTGGGCCTCATCAAAGCGTCGGGGTGCCGTTGCCGGAAGTTGGTTGGCTCAGCGCCTCGCTTACCTGCGTTTTGTCTGGTGCTTTGCATTGCCGAACCGGCTTGGGCGCTATTGCCGCGATCCTTGCGTCGATCGCCTCAGCCGCTGCTCAAGTGCGACGAGAAGCTGCCGAGGATTCCGGCAAGCCTTCGGTCGCGGATGACCAGCATCTGCGAAATCTGGCAGATGTCCGTCTGCTTCACAACCCGTTCCATTGCACGCGGTCCGCGTCTTAAGGGCCTTAGTGAGACATAAGGAGGCAGATCTCTGCCTCCTGCAGAAGACTTTGCGTCATGCCGCCAAAGATCCACTCCCCGAGCCTGCTGTGTCCGTAACCTCCGGTAACGATGAGGTCGGCATGAACGTCCTTGGCAAGGCGAATGAGATAGCCGGCATCGGCCTCTGCAGTATGCACACGGATCTCATGCTCGCAATTCACACCATGTTTCGCGAGATAATTGGCGACATCCCGCACCCGACGGTGCGCCGCGTCCTGCTCATCCGATGTGCAGATCTCGGTTATGGTCACTTTCGACGCCCGGGTCAGGAATGGCATCGCGTCGCGCACCGCACGGCGCGCTTCGCGGGTGTCCTTCCAGCCGACCACAATGCGATCGCCGGACAATTTCGTTGCACGCTCGGGGACCGACAGCGTCGGGCGCCCCATCTGGAGCATGGCGCCGGCCGGGTCGAAGAGGTGGCTGGGGCTGGCCCTGAGCGAGCTGCGCTTGACGACAACGAGATCCGCCGCCCTGGCTTGCTCAACGAGGAAGCCGGTCGGATCGTTGATCGCCCAGCGCCATTCGACTTTCTCGGCCGCCGAACGCACCACTCTCCTGAACCAGCCCTCCTTTTCCGCGAGCGCGGCTCGTATACGCCCGAGGTCCTCCTCCGTGGTCTGTTCAATGATGACGCCTTCGGCCACGAACGGAGGCTGCACGGCCACGGCGGACACACCGAGAATGGAAGCCTCGAACCCAGACGCGATACTATCCGCAACGGCGACCTGTCCCGCCTCTTGCTGCTCGGTGTCGACGTAAACCATGACGCTGGCGATTGACATGACTTCTCTCCGATAAAATGCGCATCTGCTCTCTTATCGCCCGACGCACGACCAGTCGGTTGAGCAAGATCAAGCCGCGCCCAGGAGAGACGTCCGCCTCAACGAGGCTGCGGTCCATCCCCTAGTCCTGGAGATGCTTCTCGATCTCGCCGACCGGGTGCTTGGTAAGGTCCTTGTCGAGTTCGCCGACAATCCGGCGCTTGACATCCTCATGGAAGGCGGACCGAAGCTCTGCCAGGGTCCGCGGCGGTGCGACGACGATGAGCGGCGTCGACTGCTCGCTGCGGATGAGACGCTCAGCGGCTGCCGCGACCTGCCTCACGAAGCGGCTCTCCTCGAGCTCGTGCCAATCGGTGGTCTCGACTGCACTTCTGTGCGACGAATGCGAAGCCTTGCTGACCCGGCCGGGACGATCGGTTCCATGTGAATGGGTCGGCGGATTTTCGTGTTCAAACACCGCTTCCATCTTCAAGTTCGGAAACCTCTCATCTCCCTGATTTCGCAGGAACAGCGCCTTCCGTCCGTCACCCACGAATACGACTGCGCGATGCGGTATCCTGACCATTTCGGCCTCCTCAGTGAAGCCTCCTCAGTGAATACGCCAATTGCTATCGCCGCGTCGGCCGAGCCGCTTGATCCGCATCAAGCCGGGGAGCTCACAAATCCGGCAAGATCGCGAAAATTGATGAGCCCACATGGAGCCTGTCATGAAAGCACGCGACATCATGGTATCCCCGGTCGTGACGGTTGGCCCGCACGCATCCGTCAAGCAGGTGGCGAGAACCCTGCTGGAACGCCGGATCAGCGCGGTACCCGTGGTCGATCCCGACAACAAGCTTCTTGGAATTGTGAGTGAAGGCGATCTCATGCATCGGGCGGAAAGCGGCACCGAACGCTCCTACTCCTGGTGGCTGCGCTTGTTGACCGGTGACGCCGAACAGGCAACCGACTACGTGAGATCGCATTCGGTCAAGGTGCAAGACATCATGACGCAAGACGTCGCGACCGCGTCGCCCGAGACACCTTTGGGCGATATTGCGATGCTTCTCGAGGAGCGGCAGATCAAACGCGTCCCGATTGTCAACAAGGAAGGTCAGCTCGTCGGGATCGTCAGCCGATCCAATCTGGTTCAAGCGATCGCGAGCGCCAAGCCGAAGCTCGAAATTTCGCTTCCGGATGCGGCCATCAGGAAAAGTCTCTTCGACGAGCTCAAAAAGCAACCTTGGGCGCATACGCTCACTGTGAATGCCACGGTCCAGAACGGTGTGGTGGACCTCTGGGGCTTCGCACCGTCACTGGCCGAACGGACGGCTATTCGCGTGGCCGCGGAGGCAATTCCCGGCGTCCAAGCCGTCAATGATCACCTGCTTGAAACTCCGGTCTTTATCTACTGATCGCACCGGGATCTGATGACGAGGTATACTATGGCCCACTTCACCGTCCGCTTCCTCAAGGACGTGCTCGGCGACCAAGGGCAACCCTGCGAAGCTTGCCAGCGCATTATTGACGTCGATGCACGCGATGCCGACGAAGCCGCTGCGCTGGCAGCGAGGCAGTTTTGCGAATTCCGCGATATCCGAGATTGGTCGCTGCATGCTGATCGCATTGACGTACAGCCGGCCGACTTCCCGTCTTGATGCCGGGAGGCTTGAACGAGCGACCTGGAGCGGCCTCGCAATGTGGGACGAATGCCATGCGGTCGGCAGACGCCTTTCTTTGCTGCGTCCGCGAGAGTGTGCGAAGTTGCGCACGCGACCCCTAGCGCCGGGTCATTGAGCCCAAACGTGTGCTCATAGTCCTGACGGCTGATCTGAAGGAGCGTTCCGCCCTGGACCTCATCCAGCTTGGGCTCAAGCTCGGGCAAGGTGAAGTTGCGATGCACGGCATCGCCTCCTGAGCGGGCTCAGTCCAGGGTCATTAGCGTTATGATCAGGTGAAACAGCTCCCATCCGAAGGTGACGAGCAGGGCCCCTATGATGAGTATCTTTCCATACCACGAGACCGTGGGACTGATGCGGACCCATTTTCGACGAGACGCCTTTGCCGCCCGCGTCTGGTGCGGCACCGCCGACTGATCCGCTGCGCGATCGCGCGGACTGCTGATGACGCGATCTTTCGAATTTGCGTCCATGATCGTACGCTCAGGTGATGGGAACGGCCACGAAGTTCATTGCACCCGACCGTTTGATCCGGACCAGTATCGTCCGCCGGGATTGTGCTCGGGCTTCGTTGACCATTCTGTCGACATCGGCGCCCGCGAGGACGGGATGTCCTCCGATGGCAAGAATGATGTCGCCGACCTGAAGACCACCGTCAGCCGCGCCGCTGCCCGGCCTGATCTCAAGGATCACTACCCCGGTCTCCCCGGCACCCGAGACAAGGCGTGCCGGGGCGATTGTGAGCCCGAGCTCCGACCTTTCCCTCAGCTCCGCCTGCTTTTCCTTGCCGACTTCCGGCGCGCGCGGGAGTTCGCCGACCGTCACATCGATCGAATTCTGCTGCCCATTCCTCTGGACACGGAGATTGATCACAGTCCCAGGGCTGATCGCGGCCACTGTTCTGGCGAAATCACGTGGGCTCTTCAACTCGTGATCGTTCAAGGAAGTGATGACGTCACCCGGCTCCACGCCCTGCTTGGCCGCCGGCCCTTCATCGAGCTGCGCAACGAGCGCACCCCGGGTACTCCTAAGGTTCATGGCGTCGGCGATGCCAGGCGTGATCTCCTGAAGGGAAACGCCGACCCAGCCTCGCGAGACGTAGCCCTTATCTCGAAGCTGGCGGACGACCAATCTCACCGTCTCCGCCGGAACATCGAACGCCACTCCCACCGAGCCGCCCGAAGGCGAGTAGATGACGGTGTTGACCCCGATGACTTCGCCCCTCACGTTGAATGATGGCCCGCCGGAGTTGCCCTTATTGACCGGAGCATCGATCTGGATGAAATCGTTATAGGATTCCCCGCCAATATCGCGCCCGCGCGCCGAAACGATCCCAGCGGTGACCGAGCCGCCAAGCCCGAACGGATCACCGATCGCGAGCACCCACTCGCCTATTCGGGGCTCCGCCGCGGCAAAGCGGACGTAAGGCAGGTCACTCGGTGCGGAGATCCTGATCAGCGCGAGATCGGTCTGTGGGTCACTGCCGATGAGCCTGGCGGAATAGTTCTTTCCGTCATCCATCGTCACCTCGATGTCGACGCCCTTCGCCACGACGTGCTCGTTCGTGACGATATCGCCGTCGCCGGAGATCAGGAATCCAGAGCCAACCGTGACATCGGCCCCTGGAGTAGGATCCGGGGGGATTTGCACCCCGAATTGCCGAAAGAACCGATCCAATAGCGATCCGGGCGGAAACGCCTGCGCCCGCTCGCCATCAACACTTCCCGGCTCGGTCTTGACACGGATGCCGACAACAGCCGGTCTGACCCGTTCAATGATCTCTGCAAATCCGACGGGAGCATTGACGCCGGTGGCATCGACCTCGGCAGCGGCGGCGCGCCCCATTCCATTTGGTACGAGCGATGCACCCAGCATCGCGACGCCCAGGCCCAACGCGATCAGCCTCCCGGTACAGGTCACCGCCACAACCCGCACACCGGCGTTGACGAGAATCACACTCCACCTCGCTTTCGGGTCAAAATGACATGGAAGCTTGACCGGCTTTCTCACCAGCAGCTTGATCTGCCTCAACTGAGCTGAAGCCCGCCAACCTCGCAGCGGGAAGGCAACAATACGAATTTTGACTTGCCTCAAGAGCAGAGAGCCACGACGTGCTCTGTTATGGACATGTCCGGGTACATTAGATCCTTCCTCGAAATCGGATTGGGCGACGTCGGTCTAGTCGGCGGCAAGACCGCTTCGCTGGGCGAGCTGTACACGGCACTCGCGTCACAGGGGATTGCCGTTCCCAATGGCTTCGCCATCACGGCCGAGGCCTATCGCGATGCGCTGTCACGACACGGGGTTGCCGACGAGTTGCACCGGCTCCTCGACGGGATCGACAAGAGCAAAATAAGGCAGCTCGCCAGCAGGGCTGCGAAAGCTCGCGAGATCATATACGAGGCCATGGACACGCCCCTCCTCCGCAAGCAGGTCGTGGACGCCTATCGGCAACTCGAACGCGAGGCCGGAAACGGGGTTGCCGTCGCCGTGCGAAGTTCCGCGACGGCCGAGGACCTGCCGACGGCGAGCTTTGCAGGCCAGCACGAGAGCTTTCTCAACGTGCGCGGGCCCAAGGATCTGTTCGAGGCATGCCGGCGTTGTTTCGCGTCGATCTTCACCGATCGGGCGATCTCCTATCGCGTCGACAACGGCTTTGATCATTTCAAGGTGGCGCTTTCCGTCGCCGTCATGAAAATGGTGCGTTCCGATCTGGCCGCCAGTGGCGTCGTCTTCACGCTCGACACCGAATCCGGCTTTCGTGACGTGGTCTTCGTCACAGGCTGCTACGGTCTCGGCGAGACCATCGTGCAGGGCCAGGTCGATCCGGACGAGTTCTATGTTCACAAGCCGACGCTGAGCCGGGGATATCGCCACGTGCTGCGGCGTCGGCTCGGAGCCAAGCAGATCCGCATGATCTACGGCAAGCGCGGCGGCGAGCATGCAACGCTCACGCGCAATGTCCCCGAAGCCGAACGCCGCAAATTCTGCATCTCCGACCCAGAAGTGCTCAGCCTTGCCGACATCGCGGTTCGTATCGAAGCCCACTACTCCCAACACGCCGGTGCCGCGATGCCGATGGACATCGAATGGGCCAAGGACGGCGCCGACGGGAAGCTCTACATCATCCAGGCCAGGCCCGAGACGGTCGCCTCGCGGCGCTCCGCTGACGTTTACGAGACATACAATCTGAAGGGACGCGGCCCGGTCGTCGTCACCGGCCGCGCGGTGGGCGAGAAAATCGCCTCAGGACGGACACGCCGCATCGTGACCGCACGCGATCTTGCCGCCTTTAAGCCCGGTGAGATCCTGGTGGCGCCGGCCACCAGCCCGGACTGGGAGCCGGTCATGAAGATCGCCGCCGGCATCATCACCGACAAGGGCGGCCGCACCTGTCACGCCGCCATCATCGCGCGAGAGCTGGGCATCCCTGCGGTGGTCGGAGCCACGCGCGCGACCGAGAAGATCAAGACCGGCACCGAAGTCACGATCTGCTGTGCCGAAGGCGACGTCGGTAGCGTCTACCAGGGAAAGGTGAGCTTCGACGTGACCAGGACGCCGGTGAGCGATTTGCGCCAGCCACGGACCGCCATCATGGTGAATGTCGGCACTCCGGAGATGGCATTCCGCACCGCGATGCAGCCGCAGGCCGGGGTCGGCCTCGCCCGCATGGAATTCATCATCAGCGAGCATATCGGCGTTCACCCCATGGCGTTGCTCAAGCCGGACAAAGTCGAATCGGCGAAGGCGCGGGCCGAGATCGCACGCCTTGTGAAGGGCTTCGCCAGCCCGGCCGACTTCTTCGTGCAAAGACTTTCGGAAGGCGTCGGCACCATTGCTGCGGCCTTCTATCCGAAGCCCGTGATTGTGCGGCTTTCCGATTTCAAGACCAACGAATATGCCAGCCTGATTGGAGGCGAAGGTTTTGAGCCTCGGGAAGAGAACCCAATGCTGGGCTTCCGGGGCGCCTCTCGCTACAGCCATCCCGCCTACGCCGAGGGGTTTGCCCTGGAATGTGCCGCGCTCCGACGGGTGCGGAACGAGATGGGTCTTTCCAATCTGCGCGTCATGGTGCCGTTCTGCCGAACCGTCGCGGAAGGCCGGCGCGTGATCGCCACGATGGCGGCCAATGGGCTGAAGCGGGGCGACGACGGTCTCGAGATCTACGTCATGTGCGAGATCCCGAACAACGTCATCCAGATCGACGCGTTTGCGGAGCTGTTCGACGGCTTCTCGATCGGCTCCAACGATCTCACCCAGCTGACGCTGGGAGTGGACCGGGATTCCGACATCGTGGCCTTCGATTTCGACGAGCGCGATCCGGGAATGCTGGAGATGTTCCGGCAGGCGGTGGTCGGCGCCAAGCGCAACGGTCGCCATATCGGCATCTGCGGCGAAGCGCCCGCGAACTATCCGGAGATCGCGCGCTATTTGACCGGCCTCGGCATCGACTCGATCAGCGTCAATCCCGCGAGCGTGTTTCGAACCATGGCCATCGTGTCCGAGGCCGAAGCCGATCTGCCGAAGTCCGACGCGCGACGCCTGACCTCGCTGTAGCGATCAGATCACAGCCGGCACAGCCGCGGCGTGAATGCGCTCTGCCGCTGCGTTGACCCTGGTCATGGTCTTCGTCAGCTCCACATAAACGTGGTCCTCGATGGTCACGGTGCCGAAATTCGAGTCCTCACCGTCGAACCGCCCCTCCGCCGGCTCATCGGCATGCTCGAACCAGTGATAGCCGACCACATTCGGCTTGCTGAGCGCTGTCACAACATAGCCCTCGAAAGCCTGGGCACGCTCTGTCTGGGTCGCCACCCGGGGTCCCCCTCCCTTGGTATTCGGCAAGCCTGCGTCGTCGCCTCGAAACGAGAATTCGGTGATCAGGCATGGCTTCGCGCCGGCTGCATAAGCGTCAATGACGGGACCGGGGTCAAAGTCGTAGCAATTGAACGAGATCACATCGAGATGGCGGCCGGCCGCCGCGATGACGCCTGCCGGTGGCTGATAGCCGAACCGGGATCCGAGCACGAGATGATTGGGATCGGCCGCCTTGATGGCCGAGACGCAGAGTTCGAAATATCTGTCAGCCACGATAGCCACGAAGGCGTCGCAATCCGCCGAGAAGGCTTCGCGGGCGGGATCTGCCAGATTGGCCTTGGTCTCGAGCGCATCGTTCAGGACGCCGGGGCGAAGCCTGACGAAAGGCGCGGCGACATGTTCGATCCTGTCGAGCTCCTGCCAGGACCGCGCCGGTGTGCGCCATACCGCGTTGAATTGAGCAAAATCCCGATAACGCGCCTGCAGCCCTGTGAGGGCAGCGACCCTGCCGGGTCGACGAGGCGGCAGGTTCAGAAACAGCGTCAGGAGCTCGTCGGAACTGCGCCAGTCGGGTGACCAATAGAGCTCGTTGTCGATGAAGGTACCGAGCAAGCCGGGATCATTGCGCCGATGCCGGCAACGCTGATCGGCGCCTGCGCGGATATGCGCCGCGAATTCGGGATCGAAGACATCAGGGAAGACCTGATCGCGCCGGTGCAGGCGGAAGGATGCGCCCAGCTCCGCGACCGGCGTGGTTGCCAGCGATCGCGATCCCGCACTGGCGACGAGTTCGTCTGACCAGCAGCCGACCGTGTTGAAGGCCCAGCTTGCCAGCCGGTCAGCCACGGCAGTACGCCAGATCTGCAGGCTGCCATATTTGGCTTGGCAGGCCTCGGCGTAGGGGAAGCGGTCGGTCTCTCTGATGCGTTCCTGATCGAAGCGGACCGTATTGACCCCTTTTGAAATGAAACGGCCCCCGTCGGGATCGACGAGCCAGAATACGCCATTGCGCTCGGCCACGCGAAAGTAGCCGCTCCCGCGGAGGTCGCCGTCAACGACCCCGCCCCATTTCGTTCTTTGCACTACGGACCCCAGCAACGGTCTTAGGACGTCAATCCTTTGCACAGTCGAGCCAGGGCTCATTGAGATATCTCAATACCGCCCAGAGCCGGCATGACTACCAATGTCACATCACTCATTGCGGGCTGGACCAATCAGGTCGTTCATGTCGACAACCCGACTGCCAAACACCACGAGCCTGCGACCGGATTTCATCTGGGGCGTTTCCACCTCGAGCTTCCAGATCGAGGGAGCCACGCGGGAAGACGGCCGCGGGCTCAGCATCTGGGATACCTACTGCCAAAGCGGCGCCATCAGGAATCACGACACCGGCGACATCGCGTGTGACCACTATCATCGCTATCGCGAGGATGTCGGCCTGATGAAGGCGCTGGGCGTGCAGGCTTACCGGTTCTCGGTGGCCTGGCCGCGCGTGCTGCCGCAAGGATGCGGATCCGCCAACGAGGCCGGCCTTGCATTCTACGACCGTCTGATCGACGAGCTCCTGGCCGCCGGGATCGAGCCATGGCTGTGCCTCTATCATTGGGACCTGCCCCAGGCTCTGGAGGAGCGCGGCGGCTGGCTCAACCGAGAGTTCGCGGCGTGGTTCGCCGACTACACCGCCCTGGCCGCCAGACGCTTCGGCGACCGGGTCAAGCGTTTCGCGACATTGAACGAGCCGTCCATCTTCACTCTGTTCGGCCGCTCGCTCGGCAAGCGGGACCGCGGAAGCGAGGACGAGCTCCACCGCATGATCCACAACGTCAATCTCGCGCATGGGGCCGCTGTGGATGCGCTGCGCGCGAGCGTTGCCGGCGCCTCGATCGGATGCATTCACAACCGGCAGCCCTGCCGCCCCTCCAGCGCGAGCGAAGCCGACGCCGCGGCGGCGACACGCCTGGACGTCTATTGGAACGGTGTCTTTCCAGACCCGCAATGCCTTGGCGCCTATCCGCCATCGATGCGGACGGCGATCGAGCCGCACATGCAACCGGGCGACATGGCGCGCATTTGCCGTCCGATCGATTGGTTTGGGCTGAACCACTACAGTCCCGTCTATGTGAAGGCGCGTGCGGACGCGATGCTGGGCTACGATTTCGGCGACAAGCCGGCCGACGTTCCCTTGACTCCGATCGGATGGCCGATCGAGCCCGACGCTTTCCGGCTAACTCTCGAAGCCGTCCAGGAGCGCTATGGGCTGCCGATCTACGTCCTTGAGAACGGATATGGCAGCTTCGACCAGCTGGATCAGACGGATGTCGTGAACGACGGCGGCCGCATTGACTTCCTGAAGGCCTATATCGAGGCGATGAATGCCGCAGCCTCCGGCGGTGTCGATGTTCGCGGCTATTTCATCTGGTCGCTTCTCGACAATTTCGAATGGGATTCCGGCTACAGCACCAGGTTCGGCCTGACCTATGTGGACTATGCCTCGCTGCGGCGGATACCAAAGGCGTCATTCGGCTGGTACGCCGGGCTCATCAAGGCGAGGCACTCGTCATGACAGCAGCCTCTTCGAGGACAGCCACCCTGCTCGCCGACATCGGCGGGACCAACGCCCGCTTCGCCCTCTCCGCCGACGGCAGGCTCGGTCCGATCTCCCATATGGCCGTCGGCGATTTCGGCACCTTTCAGCAGGCTCTCGCGGCCTATCTCGGCGATACGGCGCCGCCCGGTACAATTCGGAATGCCATCGTCGCTGCGTCCGGCCCAATTCAACATGGCCGCTGCGTCCTTACCAACAATTCATGGATCATTGATGCTGCAGAGCTGTGCGGCAATTACGGGTTCTCATCGGTCCGTCTTCTCAATGATTTCGAAGCGGTGGGGTGGGCCCTGTCCCGTCTTCCGCCGGAGAGCCTGCTGCAACTCGGCGGGCGGGAACGCGTCGAAGGAGCGCCCCTCGCCGCGCTTGGCCCCGGCACTGGCCTGGGCATGGTGATCAGCATACCGCATGCCGGCGCCCCGATCGTACTTCCCAGCGAGGGGGGCCATTCCACGATGGCGGGCGGCTCACTGCGCGAAGATGCCGTCATCGACCACCTGCGGCGGCGCTTCGGGCATGTCTCTTCCGAACGCGTTCTGTCGGGTGCCGGGCTGGAGAATCTCCATGACGCTCTTGCGTCCCTCGATGGCGTGACCGTCCCGAGACGGCGTGCGACCGACATCACGCGCGCCGGGATCGAGGGCACCTGCCCGATCAGCCGGGCGGCGGTCGACATGTTTTGCGCGATGCTGGGATCCGTCGCGGGCAATCTTGCGCTCGCAATCGGCGCAAAAGGCGGCATCTTCATCGCCGGAGGCATCTTGCGTCACATGCCGGGATATCTTGCCGCATCGCAGTTTCGCACACGCTTTGAAGGTAAGGGACGGCTCGGGACATACCTCGCGCCGATACCTGCCTATCTCGTCCTCGACGAAGACGTCGCGTTCGTCGGCCTTCGCGCTTTGATGGAGACTGAGGGTCGTGGCTGAGACAGCGCCCATCCGGATTGTTACGCTAACCATCAACCCGGCTGTCGATATCTCGACATCGGTCAAGAAAATGCAGCCCTTCGTCAAGATGCGCTGCGCGGAGGCTCAGCGCGATCCAGGTGGCGGCGGCATCAACGTCGCCCGCGTTCTGAAGCGGCTCGGCACTGATGCAACCGCGATCTACCCGGCCGGGGGCGCCTCCGGGCAGACCCTGTCGGCGCTGGTCGAACGCGAAGCCGTGCGCAGCATCGTGATTCCGACATCGAACGAAACCCGCGAGGACATCACCGTCTTCGACGAGACGACACGTGAGCAGTTTCGCCTGGTCTTTCCGGGCACCCACCTGAGCGAGTTCGAATGGCAGCAGTGCCTCGACGCCCTCGCGCGTATCAGCTGTCAGGCGGCATTTGTAATCGCAAGCGGCAGCCTTCCGCCGGGCGCCCCAGATGATTTCTATGGCAGGGTCGTACAGGCATCGAAGGGCGCAGCCAGGGTGATCGTGGATACGACCGGCGCCGCACTGAAGGCGGCATTGGCGGCGGGCGTTTATCTCATCAAGCCCAATCTGCGGGAGTTTCAGGACCTCGCCGGCATCAGCAGCGCCGATGAACCTTCGCTCATCGCAGCGGGGCGCCGCCTGTTCGACCGCTACCGCATCGAGATCATCGCGCTTTCGATGGGCTCGCAGGGCGCGTTGCTGCTGACCCGCGACATGGCCTTGCGTGCGGATGGCCTGCCGATTGTGCCCGTCAGCGTGTCCGGCGCCGGCGACAGTTTTCTGGGGGCGATGGTGTCGAGCCTGGCCCATGACGACAACCTGGAAAGAGCGTTCCGATACGGCATTGCCGGCGGCTCGGCCGCGCTGCTCAGCCCTGGCACGGGGCTTTGCCGCGCCGAGGACGTTCAGCGCCTCGCCGCGAGCGCGAACGTCACGAAAGTCTATCCTGTCTAGCAACCGGGATACCGATCGCCGGCAAGCGTTTTTGTAAGCCGAAGATCGGGGGTTCAGTCCCCTCAGCCGGCACCAGCTTCAGGCACCTTCAGCCCGAATTCTTTTTCGGCACGCTGCTTTGCCGAAAATGCTCGGCACCTTCGATCTCCACCCAGCCATGTTTCGACTGCTCGAACACCGATCTGACTGGCCGCGGAAAATCCGGATCTGCGATCGCGCCGACGGCAACGCCGATCATCCCGGGCAGATTGTCGGCTTGCCAATAGACCGTTGCGCCGCAGTCGGGACAAAAATGGTTGTGGACCTTGCCGCCGCTCGCGGCTGTCCGAACGTACTCCTTTGACAATCCTGAAATCGTGACGGCCCCTGCGGCGTAGAAGGCACCGACACCGAACGGCGCGCCGGTTCGTCGCTGACAGTCGAGGCAATGACAGGCGACGACGAGCTGCGATGGTCCCGGCAGCGACAGCGAAAGCGCGCCGCAGCTGCATCTGGCATCGATCATTGAATGTGTTTTCCCTTCTAGACGGAAGCGAATTGAAAGGCGGTCGGCCCGTGCTCCGGACGCAGCGCAGCAACGCTAAGCCGTTGCAGCGCGTCCGGGACACCAGAGCGGAAGCTCACTCCGTCGCGGCCTCGAATGCCAGCAGCAAGTTGCCAGGGACGCCGCTCCATTGGCCGTAGCCGGAATTGGTGTAGAGCATGCCGCCGGCGATGACGGGACCGGGACCGTCGATCGCACCGCCATGGGCGGGGATGCCGTTCACGGCCTTGAAGTCCCGCGCAGTGTCGAACTCCCAGAGCAGCTTGCCGTCGGTGGCGTAGGCGCGCAGGAATCCGCTGACGCCGCCGGAGAACACGACGCCGGGGATCAGGCTCACCGCCGCCGAGAGGGCGGGGCTGCATTGAAGGCGCTCGCCGCAGGCCACCGGCGGCACCTCCATCACGACCTTCCCGCTGGCGAGATCGAGACCGAACAGGCCGCCGCCTTGCGTGGGATCGAGCTGCCGCGTGCCATCGCGCGTAAAGCGCACGTCGGAGTTGGCGACATAGATGCGCTCGCCGTCCGCGGCCGAGCCCCACTCGCTACCACCCAGCGAACCGCCCTTCCCGATCCTTGTCTGCCACAGGATCTTGCCGCCGTCGTCGGGATCGAGCGCGTGCACGACGCCGGACTTTTGCGCGATGGCCAGGATGCGCTTGCCATCGCGCAAGGTGACGAGGATCGGTGACTGGCCGAAATCGTGATCGGGCCCGGGCTCGTCGGGACAATTGGTCTTGTCTGCCATGAAGCACGCCACGACGAAGGCGTCCTTCGGCGTCGCCTGCTGCTTCCACAGCAGCTTCCCGCTTCCGAGCTCGAACGCCAGGATCGAATCGGCGGTCGCAGCCGGCGGGTTCGAATAGGAATTGCTGGTCGCCACATAGAGCGCGCCCCGCTTCGCATCGATCGTCGGCGCCGACCAGATCGCAGCGCCCGACGGGCCGAACAGCTGCGTGCCCCGGGCATTCCTCGTCGTGGGATGCGGGATCTCGGGGATGGTGTAGGCCTGCCAGACCGTCTTGCCGGTCGCAGCCTCCAGCGCCACCACGCTGCCGCGGAAGGTGCAGCATTCGTAGGAGGCTTGCGAGCCGGCGGCTTCCTCGAGCGAGGACACCGGCACGTAGAGCACGCCATCATGCAGCGTCGGCGCACCGGTAATGCGCGCAGCCGCATGCTCCTCCACCTTCGTCTTCCAGATCAGCGCACCGGTAAGGGCATTCACCGCATAGGCGTTGGCGCGCAGATCGCCGAAGAAGATCGCGTACTGATCGGAGCCCGGAAGCTTCGCAAAGCTGATCGCGGCATGCACCGCCGCATCGATCGCCAACGTCCACAGCGTGCAGCCGCTTCGCGCGTCGAGCGCGTGCACCTTGCGATCGGTGCCGCCGATGAACAGCATGCCGCCGACGATCGTCGGCGGCGCAAACGACACCGAGGCGCTGGGGAAGGCATAAGCCCATTTCAGCCGCAGGCGCGGCACCTGCTCCGCCGTCAGCCCGGCCATGTCGGCCGGCTGGAACCGGCTGTTGCCAGCGTCGACGCCCCAGCCGTTCCAGCGCGGACCGTCGAGGGGTCCAGGAAAGCTGTTCGCCTGCTGCGCGCAGCGGCCGTCCGCGTCGGCGCCGCCGCCCGTCGGCATCTTGCCGGTGACGAAGGATGCTATCGCGCGGCGTTCGGCGTCGCTGCGGTCCTTCGCCATCGCCGTCATGCTGCCGGAGGTCAACGCACCCAGCACATGATCGAACGACATCGCCTGCAGGGCGCCGCGGCCGGGCACGCGGGCCTGCGCATCGCCGTCGTGGCATTGCGCGCAATGCGCGGCATAGAGCGCAGCGCCGTCCTGCTGCGCCAGCGCCGGCGAACTGAACCCAATCAACAACGCGGCCAAGGCGGGACGTAGGCTCATGGTGCGCTCCGGCATGCGACAGGAGATCGCTTACACAACCCGAAGTCTATCGTCGGCACGATCGAGTCCGCAATGGAGGTTGCGCCCGCAGCTGTCACACATCCGTGGCCATGTGAACGGGATTCGGTAGGTCGTCCAGCCGCCACAGCCCGAGGCTCTTGTCGCGCCAGCCGCCCTCGCCTTCCTCGCAGCGCTCGTCGAGCAACTCGCGCGGCGCGGGCCAGCCGAACGGCGCCTTCATCATGTTGAGCGCGCGCCAGTCGCCGTCCTCGCAATCGCGATTGTCCTCCCATTCCGGAAACGTCGTAACGAGCAGGAATTGCGCGCCGCTCTCGCGAAAGCGGGCGACGGCGCGGGCGATGTTCTGAAAGCTCAGATGCACCAGGCAGTCCCGGCACAGGATCAGATCGGCGCGCGGCAGTGCATCGCGCGTGATATCGGCAACCAGAAATCGGCCGGCCAGCTCGCCGTCCGACACGCGCCGGTTGTTGGCCTCGATCAGCGACGGCACGATGTCGATGCCGATGTAGTCGAGATCGAGCTTGATGCGTCCGATCCAGCCCGCATCGCCGCAGGGGGCGTCGAGCAGCGAACGCACGCCGCGCCGCTGCACGAGCGGCGGAAGCGCGTCCCGGATGGCGGCGGTGGCCATGTCCTCCGAGCCCAGACCCGACACCGAGCCGGCAGCGCCCCACAGGTTGGTCCGCTCGATCCGCTCGAACCGCGCGGCGAGATCGAGGCCCGTGAAATTGTCGCGGTCGGCCACGAAGCGTTCGTGGGCCAGCACGGGATGACGATTGGAGATCATTGGATCAGCCCGAGTCAAAATTCCGTCGCAAGCTCACCATACAGCGGATGGGCCGCGCCCGAAATCTCCTTCAAGCGAGCCTGCCGATGATCACTCGACGAACGGCCCTGACCGGTCTCGCCGCACTGCTGTTGCCCGCTACGGCGCGTGGCGCACCGAGCGAGCAGCTCAGCGTCGCGGCCGGCAATGAGAGCCTGTCCCTCTCGCGCTATGCGGCGAAACTGACCGGAAAGCGCCCTGCGGTCATTGTGCTGCACGGCTCGCGCGGCATCGAGCTGAGACAACGCGCCTATGAGCGCTATGCCGACGCATTGACGGCGGCAGGTATCGACGCCTATTTCCTCCATTACATGACCGGCAGGGACACCGCGGCGCTCGATCCGAAGTCAAGCACGAAAGGGAGCCGCGAGGCCTATGACACGGGGCGCTTCGACGGCTGGTCGGAGACGGTGTCCACCACCGTCACGACCATTCTCGGCCGTGCCGACAGCTCTGGGCAGGTCGGCCTGCTGGGCTTTTCGCTCGGCGGGTTCGTTGCCGCCAATACCGCCGCCCGCGATGCGCGCATTGCCGCGCTTGCGGTGCTCTATGCCGGCATGCCCGAAGCGATGGCTGGCAAGGTCAAGCATATGCCACCCTCGATCGAGTTGCACGGCGAAGCCGATCAGAACGTATCGATCGCGAATGGCAAGAAGCTGATCGAGCTTGCGAGATCCGTCGGCGCCGACGCTGAGTTCGTGCCCTATCCCGGCAAGCCGCATGGCTTTGACTTCAGCGACTCCGATCCGATGACGTCGGATGCGATTGATCGCGTCGCGCGGTTCTTCAGAGCGAGGCTCGCTGCCTGATCCGGCACCGCTCAATCCGGCTTCTGCCATTCCATGATGTGGAAGTAGGGCACGCGGCGATGCCGGGCGATCTGCTCGGGGGTGCCGCCCGTCGGTTGGGGCTCGCTGAACAGGCGCAGCTGGAGACCATGATCGAGCAGCAGCGTCATGTAGGTGCTGAGCGGCCGATGCCAGTTCAGGATCCGCATGTCGCGCCAGCTCACCCAGGTCGCGCGTTCATCCATGTAGTGATCGATGATGAAGCGCGGAGTACCGTCGTGGTCGCGCGTCCAGCCTTCGGGCGGGCCGGCGGTGTTGAAGCTGGTCATGTTGGCGATCAGCAGCGTGCCGCCGGGCCGCAGCGCCCTCACCATGCCGGCGATTGCCCCGCCGAGATCGGGCATGTCGATCAGGCTGAGATAGCTGACGACGAGATCGTACAAGGCCTCGACATCCATCGTCTCGGCGCGGCCGAGCCGATAGTCGCCGTCCGGGTCCAGCTCCCTGGCGCGCGCCAGCAAGGCCTCGGTCGGATCGATGCCGGTGGTGCGAATGCCGGCGCGCTGCATGATGCGGCAGAAGCGCCCCTCCCCGCATCCGACGTCGAGCGCATGGCGGAATCCGCGGCCCTCGATCCGCGCCCGCATCGGCGCATCCAGCACGCAGCGGCGGCCATAGTCGCCGTCTTCGCCTTGCTCGACGATCCATGCGGCCGCGGAGGTGGCCCAGCCGTCGCCGACGTCCTCGTTCATGTCCCGGACCTGTGGTGTCTGCCGCGCACCCGCGCGGGGACGGTCAACAACCACAGATTGGATCGAATTTCAACATGAGATAGCATGCGCACGCTATGCGTCCCACCACCGCCAGAGAAAAAGCAAGGATCATCGCCGGCGCGGTGACGGCCGTCGTCATGACGGCCATGCTGTTGGTGGTCGCGCTCGGTTTCCTGCTGGCGCCATAGAGGCCCGGCAGACGGACATTGCGGCGCGGACTTACGCCGAGCGCACGGTCCGCAGGAATTTTCCGACCTCGTCCTTGAGCCGGGTGCTGTCGCTCGCCAGCATCTTGGCGGTCGAGAGCACCTGCGAGGAGGCCGAGCCGGTCTCGGCCGCGCCGCGCTGCACATCGGCGATGTTGGTCGAGACCTGCTGGGTGCCGTGGGCGGCCTGCTGCACGTTGCGCGAGATCTCCTGGGTTGCGGCGCCCTGCTCCTCGACGGCGGCGGCAATCGTCGACGACACCTCCGACAGCCGCTCGATCGTCACGGAGATGTCGCGGATCGCGTTGACGGATTCCTGCGTCGCGGTCTGGATGCCGGTGATCTGCTGGCTGATCTCGCCGGTCGCTTTCGCGGTCTGCTCGGCCAGCGTCTTCACCTCGGAGGCAACGACGGCAAAGCCCCGGCCGGCCTCGCCGGCGCGCGCCGCCTCGATCGTGGCGTTCAGCGCCAGGAGGTTGGTCTGGCCGGCAATGGTGTTGATCAGCTCGACGACGTCGCCGATCCGCGTCGCCGCGACCGAGAGCTCGCTGACGCGTTCGGTCGTGGTGCGGGCCTGGGCGACAGCTTCACCCGCCATCCGCGCGGATTCCTGCACCTGCCGGCTGATCTCGTTGACCGACGAGGACAGCTCTTCGGTGGCGGTCGCGACCGACTGCACGTTGCCGGTGGCTTCGCCCGAGGCGACCGCAACGACCGAGGTCAGCTCCTGCGCACGCTGCGCGGTGGTGGCCAGCGTCGAGGACGATGCTTCGAGCTCGGTGGAGGCGGACCCGACTGTGTCGATGATCTCGCCGACCGCGCGCTCGAAGCCGTCGGCGAGGTTGACCATGTCGCGGCGGCGCTGCTCGGCGGCCTGCTTCTCCGTTTCGAGCTGCGCGGCCTTGAGACGTTCGACCTCGAGCCCATTGGTCTTGAACACTTCGACGGTTTTGGCCATCTCGCCAATCTCGTCGCGGCGGTCCTTGTCGGGCACCTCGGTCTTGAGATCGTTGCGGGCAAGCCCCTCCATGGCGAGCTTGAGCCGGGCAATCGGGTGCGACATCGCCTTGAGGCCGATGAACAGCGCGATCGCGATGCCCAGGATCAGGCCGCCGGCGCTGACGCCGACCACGGTCCAGGTCGCGGCGCGCGCGTCGCGGTTGATGGCCTCCTTGCGCTTGGCGACGGCCTGACCGGTTTCGGTGGTGAATTGGGCAATGCGTGCGAGGGCCGCATCGAGCAGCGGATCGCACTCCTTGTGCGCGCGGTCGGCGGCCTTGGCATTCTCTTCCGTGCTGCTGGCCTGCGATCCCGCCTTCAGCACCGGGTCGCAGCCCGCGAACGCGGCCTTGAGCTGGTCGCCAATGCTCTTGATCTGGCTGGCGCGTCCCGGATCATCCTGCTCCGCCGCGTCCAGGTATTGACGGATCTCGTCGCGGTTCTGGTTGGCCGTCTTCAGGCGAGCGACATTGCCGGCCTCGGTTGCCTCGGTGAAGACGGCATAGAGCGCGGCATGATAAGTCTCGGCTCGGCGCTGGGCGCGCGCGAGGTTGAGCGCGGAGGATTGCGCAGCGACGAGTTCGCCGAAGCCGTCGACGGTTGCGGAGAGTTCGCGCGCGCCGAAGCCCGCGACGGCGATCATCGCGCAGCCCATCACCGCCACGATCAGCGCCACTTTCCAGACGATCTTCAGATTGTTCAAAAAGCTCATTTCCGCCGCTCACCAATGTCCTGCCGAGGCATAAACCCAGCACCGTGCATTGGAACTCGCGGTCGTTAAGATTTAATGCAAATTGAATGCGTTCTCTTACGGAAAAATAACCCTTCTGCGCCCCCGACGTAAGCTCCGCGTAAGCTTGGCCCGCTTCCGCGCGCGCGATCCGGATCCTCGCGTCTGCGGAACTGCAGCGAGCCTTCGGCCGTTGTCGGCCCATGCGGATCAGAGAAGAAAACCGAAACATGTTTCTGCTGGCGACGGTCACGCTGTGCTGTGGCGCCGTGGCCTGCACGTTGACACTGCTCGAGCCGGTCCTTGGACCGCGGCCCGAAAGACTGGTCGCCGAGAGAGCGATGACCGACGTCCCCCGGACGTCGGATCTAACGCCGGTTCGGATGGTGGGCGCCCCGTTCGAGCCCAACGTCAACCCGCGCCAGCGCTAGAGCATTTTCGGTTCTGATTGAATCAGAACCGAAGCTCTAGATTCTTGTTTTGACGCGTTTTCTTCACGCGAACCGGTGTC
>NZ_LFJB01000051.1:0-26819 GCF_006658625.1 Bradyrhizobium sp. UNPF46 | reverse complement strand
ACACCGGTTCGCGTGAAGAAAACGCGTCAAAACAAGAATCTAGAGCTTCGGTTCTGATTCAATCAGAACCGAAAATGCTCTAGCCGGCTTTTTCGGCCAAAGCTTTTCGGTCGGCGCCAAGACGCTGGCGCGGTGTAAAACCGTCAAGCGGGAGGTGAACGATCTGTGACCGGATTGTGGTCTCTGGGCCGCTCGGCTCGGACATGGGGACGGATATCGGGATTTTGTCGTCGCCACGGCGGACATTCTGCCGCAGCGATGGGCCACCAGCTTCAGGCCAGTCTCTGCCACATGCCGCCCTTTCGCCCGCGCGGGCCGTCGTATATGAGAGATTTGCCGCCGGAAGAGGCCGTATGGCGTTGGATACGGAACGGATGGCGGCTGCGATTTCTTAATCCAAAAATTGCAATCTGACCGATGATCGACGCAAGCACGGACTGACAACCGGGGTATGGCATGAAAGACCGACTGACGACGGCGCAATTCACCGGTGCGATGCGGCGTTGGGGCCCTCCCGGACTTGTGACGTTGGCGGCGATGGTCGCCTTTGCCGCGCTCACCCCGGCCGGTGCGGCCAAGCAGGCGCGCCAGCCGGCGGAGGCGGTGGCCCCGCGCCAGGCCGGCCAGCCGATCATGGCGATCGTCTCGATCAAGAGCCAGCAGGTCACTTTCTACGATTCCGAGGGCTGGATCCTGCGCGCGCCGGTGTCCACCGGCACCACGGGACGCGAGACGCCGGCGGGCGTCTTCGCCATCGTCGAGAAGGACAAGGACCACCGCTCGACCATGTATGACGATGCCTGGATGCCGAACATGCAGCGCATCACCTGGAACGGCATCGCTCTGCATGGCGGACCGCTGCCGGGCTACGCCGCCTCGCATGGCTGCGTGCGCATGCCGTTCGGCTTCGCCGAGAACCTGTTCGACAAGACCTATATCGGGATGCGTGTGATCATCTCGCCCCACGACTCGGTCCCGACCGAGATTTCTCATCCCTCGCTGTTCGTACCGAAGCCGGAAGCCATCGCGGCGGCCCCGAGCCGGGCGGACAAGCTCTCCGCCGAGGCCGAGGAGGCGACGAGGGCTGCCGACGAGGCCAAGAAGGCTGCTTCCGTCGCCGCGAAAGAAGCTTCCTCGCTTCCTGCTTTGCTGCGCAAGCTGGAGCAGCAGAAGGCCCGCGCTGACGCCGAGCTCGCCTTCGCGGACAAGACGCTCGCCAACGCCAAGACGGATCAGGCCCGCGCCAAGGCCGAGGAGCTGAAGCAGAAGACAGCGACCAAGGCCGCCGACGCGGCGACGCAGCTCGACGTCGCCAAGGCCGCGGCGCAGCCCAAGCGCGATGCCGTCGCCGCGACGAAGGATGCCGCCAAGGCCGCTGCGGCCAGGAAGGCCGACGCCGTCAAGGCCGCAACCGACGCAAAGCTCGCGGGCGAGCCGGTCTCGGTCTATATCAGCCGCTCGACGCAGAAGCTCTATGTGCGGCGAAACACGCACAAGCCGGCCCCCGATGGCGGCGGCGAGGTGTTCGACACCAGCATCGAAGTCCCCGTCACCATCCGCAATCCCGAGCAGCCGCTCGGCACCCATATCTTCACGGCGATGGCGAAGACCGACACGGGCCTGCGCTGGAGCGTGGTCACGATCGAAAACGGCGACGAGGCCCGCAATGCCCTCGACCGCATCACCATCCCGCAGGACGTGTGGGATCGCATCGGGCCGACCGCATTGCCGCGTTCCTCGATCATCATCTCGGACGAGCCGCTGAGCGCCGAGACCAATTACCGCACCGAGTTCGTCGCGGTGCTGAGCGATCAGCCGCAAGGCGGCTTCATCACCCGCAAGCCGACCGCGCCTGCCATGATCGCCAGCGATGACGGCTGGGACAATGGCGGCAACGGCTTCGGCTTCTTCTTCCAGCAGCGCGATCCCTACGTACAGCCGGCCAATCCGCGCCGGCAGCGTGGCCAGTACCAGTATTATCAATCGACGCAGCCGATGCAGCGGAACTGGTGGTAACTGCTCGCCCGCTGCGGCGGGCCGAGGTCGTCGCTACGCCCGCGCTTCGATCACGATCGCCTGGATCTTGCCGTCGACCGCTCCGGATCCATGCCGGGTTCGGAGCGTCTCGGCAACGAGGTCGGTCGCAGCCTGAAGCTTGCTGGCATCCCTTGCCTCGATCTCGCTGCGCAGCGGCGTGCCCTGGCAGAGCGCGAGTGCGACGTATTCGGCCGACGGTGCGCGGCTGGTTTCAGATCGCGTCTCGATCGAGATGTCGCGGAAGCCTGCGCGTTCGAGATCCGTTCGGATGACGGCTTTGTCGTAATAGCCGTGTGGCGTGCGGACCATGAAACGCGGCGGATCGTCGGGAAACATCCTGCCGAGTGCGATTGTCGCCTCGTGGGTGACCACATTGTCCTCGATGCGGTCCCAGACGTTGAACACGAACGTGCCATCGCCCTTCAGGACGCGCTTGACCTCTCCGTAAGCCTTGACGCGGTCCGGAAAGAACATCGCGCCGAACTGGCAGCAGACCACGTCGAACTCGGCGTCGCCGAAGGGCAGGGCCATGGCGTCCGCCTGCCGCCAGGTGATGCGATCGTCATTTGCCTGGCGCTGCGCGGCAACGGCGAGCATGGGCTCGTTGAGATCGCTCGCGACATAACGGACGCCGTGCGGCAACGCCGCCGCCACCGCGCGCGTCACGGCGCCCGTGCCAGCGGCGATCTCCAGCAGCACGGCGGGAGAGCGGGCCGCGACGCGTTTCGCGATATCCTCCGCATAGACGGAGAAGATCATCGGCACGAGATACTCGTCGTAGATTTTCGGAATCGAGCCGGCGAAAACCTTGTCAGTGTTGGACATGTTTGCCTCGCTGAAGGTTCGGACACGGGACCTATGTTAGCACGGCTCGCCGCCTACCGCGCCAGCAGCGACGTGAATCCCGCCGGTTCCTGCATCGCCTTGCGCGCTTCCAGCGACATCGGCTCGAAACGGCTGCCGCTGGAGATGCTGAGCCGGCTTTCGATGCCGTTCGAGCCGGTGTAGCAGCCCTCCGGCGTGTAGCTGACATAGCCGTCATCGCCGAAGCCGATCGCAGTGAGAAGCACGCGCCGCTCGGCGATGTCCCACACCTTGATGGTCTTGTCCTCGCTCGCCGAGATCAGCCGCGTGCCGCCCGGGAAGAACGCGACCGCCTCGACGTCCTCCTGATGGCCCGCGAAACTTGCCAGCAGCCGGCCGCTGTCGGCGTCCCACAAATTCACCGATTTGTCGCGCCCGCCGCCGCCGGTCACGATGCGCTTGCTGTCCGTCGACCAGCTCGCCGACACCACATAATCCCGATGGCCGGCGAGGAGCCGCGATGCGCCGCTCCTGACGTCCCACACTTTTGCCGAGCCGAGCTCCGCATCCGAGCCGGCGGTGACCACGCGCAAGCCGTCGGGCGAATAGGCCACGCGCAGGGCCTTGCGGCCATAGGCGTCCTTTGCGTCGACGGCACCGCTGGTGCGATAGAACCTGATCTTGCCGTCATAGCCGGCCGAGACGAACTCACCCGAGCCGGAGGGCGCGTAGCTCAAGGAGCGAACCGCAGCGCGCGCGGGATCGCCGCTCTGGTGATCGAGCTTGCTCTTGGCGAGCTCGCGGGTCACGAGGTTCCAGATCCGCACGACGCCGTCCTCGCCGGCCGAGGCCAGGTATTTGAGCGACGGCTCCGGCGCGAAGGCGACGGCGAACTGCTTTGCGCCGGCATCGAAGCTCAAGCTGCGGCCGTCGCTTCCGAGGTCCCATACCCTCACCTTGCCGTCCCACCCGGCGGAGGCAAGCTGTCTGCCGTCGGTCCAGTAGTCGAGCGCGTAGACCGCCCCGGTGTGTCCCCGCAGCACCCGCGTCAGTCGAAACGAGCCGGCGTCCCAGAGCCGGATCACGCCGTCGTCGCCCGCGGTGGCGACCTCCCTTCCGTTGGGCGACACGGCGATCGTGCGCACGCTCGCGCCCTCGACATTCGGCTTGATCGAGACCGGAATGAACGGGCCGCCGACGGCATCGTTGCCGTGCCGCGCGGTGCGCGTGGTGCAAGTCGATGCCGGCGCGGCGGCGACGCTCTTCGTCTCGCCTGCCGGGGCACCCGAGAGTGCGAGCGGGACGACGGTGGCCGGAGCAGCCGCCATTTTGGGGGGAGCCATGGGCTTTGCGGCCTCCGGCTGCGGCGGCAGGACGGGTGAGGTCTGCACCTTCTTCAGCTCGTTCTCCACCGTGACCGGAGGCGTGCGCGGCGTCGCCGCGGCGAGCCGGTTGCGCTGAACCTTGGCCAGATCGGTGTAGAACCCGCTCGGATGCGCCGCGATGTAGAGATCCCAGGCCTCCACGGTCCCGACGCGTTCGGCAAATTCATAGTCGCGCGATGCGCTCGCATCTCCGGAGCCCACCGGCGCGGCCGGCGGGGAGGCAATCGCAGTCGCAGGCGCCAATACGACGTCGTCGCCGCCGAGCGAGCCGTAGATGAACGGCTCCTGCCTGTTGGTCGTGGCCTGCAGCACCTCGTCGCGGACGTAGCCGAACGCCTTGCGCAGATCGAGGCCGGGCGTTGCGAGGTGATGCGCCAGCGCGGTGGCGAAGGGGCTGTTCTTGCCGTCGCCGTCGAGCGCCGTGAGCCCGGCCTTGGCCGCGAAGGCCACCAGCGTGTTCGGGCTCGACGGTTCGACTTTGGCCAGGCCCCGCGCGACCGCCCGCGATGCCATCGTGCGCTTCATGTTCTTGGCGAACGGATTGTCGCGGCAGGCATCGAGAATGACGAGGCGCAGCCGCTTCGCCGGTTCGATGGCGACCAGCACGCGGTCGAGCCCGATGGTCTCGTCATAGACATCGGTGTCGTTCTCGAGCTGGGCATCGACGGGAACGAGATAATTGTTGCCGTCGATCTCGATGCCGTGGCCGGCATAGTAGATCACGGCGATGTCGGCGCCACGCGCCTTCGCGCCGAAATCGCGCAAGGTTCGGCGCATGTCCTGCGCGGAAAGATCGTTGCGTGCTTCGACGACGGTGAAGCCGGCCTTCTTGAAGGTCTCGACCAAGAGGCCGGCGTCGTTGGTGGCATTGGCGAGCTTGGGGGCGCGCTGATAGGCCGAATTGCCCATGACCAGCGCCATGCGCTGGTCGGCAAATGCTGCGGCGGGCTCCGAGACAAGCGCCAATGTGCCGAAAATAAAGAGATAAAGAAACTTCATCACGGCCCCCAAAGCCGGGATCTATAAATGTCGGCAAGAATATCCGACCGGGGGCGCAATACAATTTCTATTTGGTCCGGACCGGCGTTTCCCCGCGCCGCATGCCGGCAATCGATCCTACGATGTACCGCCGCCGACCTCGCGGATCGG
Source organism: Bradyrhizobium sp. UNPF46 (assembly GCF_006658625.1). Taxonomy (NCBI): domain Bacteria; kingdom Pseudomonadati; phylum Pseudomonadota; class Alphaproteobacteria; order Hyphomicrobiales; family Nitrobacteraceae; genus Bradyrhizobium; species Bradyrhizobium sp. UNPF46. The sequence continues at coordinate 21,444 of NZ_LFJB01000051.1, read as the reverse complement.
CCGCGACCCGTCCCAGCCGAGAGCCGCCTGACGGACCCGCTCGAAGAACGGCCCCTTGGTGCCGCTGATGTCCGAGATCTCGATCACCGTGCCCGGATGGGCCTGCGTGTCGAAATAGGCAAAGCGCCCCTTGTCGCCGCCGATCTGGCCCTCATGGCCGACCCTGTAGCCGAGCCCGATCGCCTTGTCGTAGAGCGCCTGATAGTCGTGGCTCCAGTAGGACATGTGCTGGAGCCCTTCGTGACCGGCGTCGAGGAACTCCCTGTACAACGAGGGCGCGTCGTTGCGCTGCTGGATCAATTCGATCTGGAGATCGCCGGAATTGGCGAGCGCGATGCTCATCTCGACGGATGAGTCCTGGCCGCGATGGCGGAACCAGTCGGTCTTGACCCGGTCCATGTAGTACCAGGGGCCGACACCCATCACCTCGATCCAGTGTTTCATCGCGGCCTGGATGTCCCGCACCACATATCCGTTCTGGCGCACCGCGCCGAAGATGCGGCTCATGCCTGCGCTCCTGTCCTCAACCCGGTCACTTGACCTCGATCCCCGCGTCCTTGGCAACCTGTTTCCAGGCTGCGATGTCGCGCGCATTGATGTCGCGCTGCTCCTCGCCGGGCACGAATTGCGGGGTGATGCCGAGCGCCAGCAGCTTCTCTTTCACCAAGGCATCACCGAGCGCCTCCTTCAGGGCCGCCGACAGCTTCTTCGCGATGGGTTCGGCAAGGCCCGCGGGCGCATACATCGCCCAGGACAGGCTGCGGTCGAACGGCACGCCCTGTTCCCCGTAGCTGGCGACATCGGGCAGGCTCGGCGAACGCTCGCCGCAGGCAGCCAGCGCCTTGATCGAGCCGTCCTTCACCAGCGGCGTTGCAGTCGCAACGTCCAGCGTGGCCAACGAGATGTGGCCGCCGAGCAAATCGCCGGCCAGCTTGGCGATGCCGTTGAACGGGACGTGCTCCATCTTGATGCCGGTCTGCTGCATCAGGATCTCAGCGCAGAATTGTCCGGTCGAGCCGACGCCCCAGCTGCCGTACTGCACCGGCTCGCCCTTCTTGGCCAGCGCGACCAGGCCCTTGATGTCATTGGCGGCAAAGTTCTTGGTCGCAACCAGCATGATCGAGGAGGTGCCGACGCGGCCGATGGTGGTGAAATCCTTGATCGGGTCGTAGGGCAGTCTTGGATAGATCGCCGGCGCCAGCACATGGGTGGTCATGCCGCCGACGGTGATGGTGTAGCCGTCGTTCGGCGACGTCGCGACCATCTGCGTGCCGAGCGTGCCGGCCGCGCCCGTGTGGTTCTCGATATAGATGCTCTGCCCCAGCGTCTTGCCCATCCTGTCCGCGAGCAGCCGCCCGACCACGTCGCCGCCGCCGCCGGCCGCATAAGGCAGCAGCATCTTGATCTTGTGCGTCGGGTAGGCGGCCGGATCCTCGGCATGCGACGGCAGTGCCGCCGATAGCAATGCGAGCAATGAGAGCGTGGCGGTCCTGAACTTCATGATTGTCCCCTAATTCTCGAAACGAAAGCGATAGGCATCGCCGTGCCTGATGACGCGACCTGCGGTCGGTGCCGGAAAATGACCGGTGAGCAGATAGCTCGGCGTGTCCGCGAGCTCCTCCAACAGCGCCATCCGCGTCGCGACCGCCGCGGCCGGATCGACATCGGCGGCATTGGACAGCCACGGCGCAGCGCACTGGATCGGATGATGGATGACGTCGCCCGACATCACCGCATGATCGTGGCCGCCATTGAGATGGATCTGCATGTTGCCGGCGGTGTGCCCCGGCGCCGGCGCGAAGCGCAGGGCCGCGTCGCGATCACCAAACAGGCGATGATCGGTCTCGACGAATTCGGCAAGGCCTGCGGCGACCACCGGCAGCACGGAATCCTCGAACGAGCCGTGGTTCACCGGGCTCTTCGGCGCCGCCTTGTGCGCGGCCTCGAAATGCCGGTACTCCTCGCGCCCCATCAGATAGCGCGCGTTGGGGAAGGTCGGCACCCAGCTGCCGTCGAGCAGCCGCGTGTTCCAGCCGACGTGATCGACATGCAGATGCGTGCACATCACGAAATCGACCTGTTCAGGGGCAACGCCCAGTGCCTGCAAATTCTCCAGATAGGGCTGGTCGAGGTTGTTCCACGCCGGCACACGCGGCCGCTTCTTGTGGTTGCCGCAGCAGGTGTCGACGATCGCGGTCCAGCGCGGTGTGCGGACGAGATAGGAGTGGTGGCTGAGGATGAAACGGCCGGTCTCCGGCTCGATATAGCGGTGATCGAGCCAACTGCGGTTGTCCGCGATCACCTTGTCGGTGACGTTGGCGAACAGCCAGCTCTTGTCGAAGGCGAGCGCGGGGATCTCGCTGACGAGATCGACCCGCATGCTGCCGATTCTGACCTGCCGCATGCCTCAGTTCTTCAGGAGTTCGCCGAACGGCATCCAGCGCGTGCCGTCGAAGCGGATCAGCTGCAGGCTCGTCATCGGCGTATAGCGTGCCGGCGAGTTGTTCACCGTGGTGCCGTTGATCAGCATCGGCAGGCGCACGTCCTTGAGCGTGGTCGCCTGCTTCATCACATTGGCCCGGGTAAGGTCGTTGCCGGATGCCTTCAGCACCGTCACCAGCGTCTGCGCGATGGTATAGCCATAGACGTTGAGCCAGTCGCTCTTGTTGGCGTCGGGCAGGTACTTGTCCATGAAGGCGAGCCATTCCTTGTAGCCGGCATCATCCTTGTTGGCGGGATCGGTGGCGTCCTTCAGATACTGGCTGGAGATCACGCCGGTGGAATTGTCCTTGCCGGCCGGCTCGAGCACGCCGCTGATCGAGGCCGAGACGTTGGAGATGATGGTCACGGGCTTCCAGCCGATCTCGCCGATCTTGCGGATCGCCTGTGCCGCAAACCTCGGCGTCGCCGCCACCAGCACGATTTCGGCGCCGGCGGTCTTCAGCTGCAGGATCTGGGTGTCGACCGTGGGTGCAGAGGTCTCATAGGCTGCGCGGGCGACAATGGCTTCGCCGCCGCCGAGCCCTTCCTCCAGCGCCTTCAGATAGTCCTTGCCGAGATCGTCGTTCTGGTAGAGCACGCCGATCTTGGCGTTGGCGTGGCTGGCCTTGACGTATCTGGCGTAGGCGATCGCCTCGTCGCGATAGGTCGGCTGCCAGCCGACGGTCCATGGAAAGTTCTTGGGATCGTCCCACTTCGCCGCGCCCGAGCCGAGGAAGAGCTGCGGCACCTTGCGGTCGTTGAGATATTTGTGCACGGCGCTGTTGGTCGGGGTGCCGACGCCGCCGAAGATCAGCAGCACTTCGTCGCTCTCGACCAGCCTTCGGGTTTGTTCCACCGTCTTCGGCGGGCTGTAGGCGTCATCAGCGATGATCATCTGGATGCGCCGGCCGTTGACGCCGCCCTCGTCGTTCACCTTGCGGAAATAGGCTTCCGCGGATCTTGCGATCTGGGCGAAGGCCGAGACCGGGCCGCTCAGCGGCGCGGTGGTGCCGATCTTGATGGCCTTGTCGTCGGCGCCGGGGTCGTACCTGCTTTGGGCGGAGGCGGTGCTGGCCGCGAGCAGCGGCAACAGGATGCTGGTCGCAACTACGCGAAGGCGGGCAAAGCGCGCCATGAGGTCGTCTCCCCAAAATTGCTCTCCGCCTCTCGATGGAGCGGAGTTGAAACGCGAGAACAGCGCCCGAAGCAGGCTTGCGGGCCGCGACCGTTGCCGCCAGGCTGGCCAAACGAACGATCGTTCGTACGGTTGACTAGCGAACGATCGTTCGTTAGTCAAGTCGTCATGGCTGTCCACACCTCCAGCGCGGCGGAAGCGGCCGCGCCAACGACGCGGGAGCGCATCCTGTCCGAGGCGCTCAATCTGTTCGCGCAGAGCGGCTATGGCGGCGCCTCGATGCGCGAGCTCGCGCGCCGCGTCGGCATTCGCGAGAGCAGCCTCTACAACCACTTTCCCGGCAAGGCCGCGATCCTGGAAGCGATCGTCAGCGAGCATGGCCCCGCCAGTTCGGCGAGCCGGCTGGAGGAGCCGCGCTACAAGCAGCTCGCGCGCCAGCCCGCGGCGTTCTGCCGCCAGTTCGCGCTCGACCTCGTCGAGCAATGGTCCGACCCGCGCGAGCACCAGTTCCAGAAGGTGATCACGGCCGAGCGTAACCGCGTGCCAGGCATCCGTGCCAAGTTCGCCGACCATTTCTACGCGCGCGAGCAGAGCATGATGACGGATTATTTCCGCGGTTTTGCGCTGGCGGGCCTGATCTCGACCACCGATCCGCGCGAGACCGCCCGGCTGTTCGCCGCCGGCCTGATCTATATCCGCCTCGAGCATTACGTGATGGGCGCGGCGCCCTCGCCGCGGCCGAAGGTGATCGAGGCGATCGACCGTTATCTGTCCTTCTTCCTGTCGCTGATTGCGGCGGATAATGACGACGGCAACAAGAAACGAAAAACAAAGGGAGAGAATCGTGGCAAGGCTGCCCCTGATTGATCCGGAGACGACGAGCGGCGACATCCGTGCCTCGTTCGACCGCATGCCGGTCAAGCTCAACATCTTCCGCATGATGGCCCATGCCGAGGCCAACATGATCCCGGCGATGCGGCTCGGCAATTCGATCCTGCACAAGCAGAAGCTCAGCGCCGTCAACCGCGAGCTGCTGATCCTCCAGGCGGCCCAGCTCGAGGGCGGCGCCTATGAATGGCGCCAGCACGTGCCGATCGCACTCGGCGTCGGCTGCACGCAGGCGCAGGTCGATGCGGTCGAGCGTGGCGACTACGATGCCGCCGGCTTGAGCGAGGCCGAACGCGCGCTGCTCAAGTTCGGCCGCGAGGTCGTCGAGAACGTCCGCGTTCCCGAGGCGACCTTCGCGTCCGTGCGAAAGCACTTCAGCGACCAGGAGATCGTCGAATCGATCGTTGCGCTCGGCTTCTACATGATGATGGCGCGCCTGACCGAGGCGACCGAAACAGATCTCGATCCCGCCGCCGGCATGAAGGTCTATGACGGCGGCAAGAAGTAGGCGGCGGAGATGACGGAGACCGAGACCAAGTCGGAGCGTTACGTTCGTCCACCCAGCGCGGAGTCCTTGGGCGAAGCGCCGGGGAGGGGGCGGTTGAAGGGGCGCCGTATCCTCATCGTCGGTGGGGGCCAGCGGGTGTTCGACGCGGCCACCGATCCGATCGGCAACGGCCGCGCCATGAGCATGTTGTGCGCACGCGAGGGCGCCAAGGTCGCGGTCGCCGATCTCAACCGCAGCTCCGCCGAGCAGACGGTCAAGCGCATCACCGGCGAAGGCGGCGAGGCCTTCGCGATTGCCGCGGACGTCACGTCGGAAGCAGACGTCGTCCGCATGATCGAGGAGGCGCATCGGGCGATGGGCGGCCTCGACGGCATGGTGCTGAATATCGGTACCTTCGGCAAGACCGGGCTCGACAATGTCAGCCCGGAGGAGTGGAACAAGATCTACGACGTCAACGTCCGCGGTCCCATGCTATGCTGCCGCGCAGGCTTGCCGAAATTCGACGATGGCGGCGCCATCGTCTTCATCTCCTCGATCGCCGCGCTGAAGGCGGGCTCGCAAATGGCCGTGTATGATTCATCGAAAGCGGCACTCGGCGGCCTGATGCGCAACATCGCCCATCTCGGATCGCGCCGCGGCATCCGCGCCAACCTCGTCTATCCCGGCCTCGTCGACACCCCGAACGGCCGCGAAGCCGGCGCCGGCCGCCCCAATCGCGGCAAGGGCCACGTTCCCTTCGGCCGCCAGGCCACGGCCTGGGAGATCGCGTACGCCGTGCTGTTCTTCCTGTCTGACGAAAGCGTCTACGTCACCGCGCAGACGCTGGCGGTGGATAGCGGCCTGAGCGGGATGTGAGAGGCCTAGCGACGTCAACACACCCACTGACGTCATCCTGAGGTGCTCACCTTGCGATGCATTCGCATCGCAAGGTGAGCCTCGAAGGATGGGCTACAGGCGCCCGCGGCCCATCCTTCGAGGCGCGCAAGGGCGCGCACCTCAGGATGACGGAGTGCTTGTGGACACAAAAATCGGGTGTCTATCGCGCGTGCGATCGGGCGCGACAGATGAGGTGGTCGAGCGAGATGTTCCCGGGCCCGTAAGCCATGATGCCGAGGGCCATCGCCGCCCAGGTGATGTGGATCGGCCACCCGTCGGGCACCGTGAGCTCGACGACGATGGTCATGAACAGAAGTCCGAGCCCTGCGAACCTTGTGCCGAGCCCCAGCACAAGCAGGATCGGAAACATGATCTCGCCGCAGCCCGACAGGAACGCCATCACCGCCGGCGCCGGAAAGTGATAGGGGCCGCCCGGCAGATGCAGCATGAACTCGTCGCTGAACAGCGTCACGGCGGTGTCGTTCAGCTTCAGGAAGCCGCCCCATTTGAGCATGCCGGATCGCCAGAACGGCACGGCCAGCGCGAGGCGCAGCACGAGCTGGACCAGCGAAGGCGTGGCGAGAATCTGAACCAGACGATTGGCCCGGTCGACGAGCAACCAGGGCGACGGCAGGCTGCTGTCGGTGGTCATGTGTTGGTCCGTGATCATGAGGGGTCTCCGCAGGCGAGCGAGATGAAGGTGCCGGCTTCGATCAACCCGGCGATATTTGCGGCAATGTCGAATCCAGGTGCCGCGTCCAGCGCCGACGCCGCGGCTTCGCCGAGCGACAGGCCCGAAATCAGACCATCGGCAAACACCGCGCCGCCGGGCGGAAGGCGGTGCACGGTGACGTCGAATGCGGGTCGCGTGATCAGCGCATCCTCCGGCGTCGAGGCATCGATGCGCAGGAGCGGTGCGCCATCGCGGTTGGCGGCAAAGATCGTCACGGCCGCATATTGCGAGCGCAGGCATCGCGCGGCCGGATGTGGAACGAACACCAGATCGGCCAGGTGATCGGGCGTCACCGTCGAGAGCCGGGCCGGCGACAATGGCGCGGCATCGGCGGCGTGATAGGCATCGAGCCAGGCCCGTTCGATACGCGCGACATCGGCCAGCCAGGGCATGTCCTGCGCATGCTCATAAGCTTCGACGAACGCCGGAAAATCGCGGCCATATTCGAACAGCAGCGGCGAGGTCGGCGGATGGCTGCGAACATGGAAGCGCGCCATGGCGCGGAAGAACTCAGGTCCGGTGATGCGCTGCACCGCCGGATAGACCGCAGCCAGGGCGTCGATCAGGCTGACCGTGACGTTGTTGCGGTAGACGTCGTAACGGCGGCCGGCGGCCTTGCCGTTCGGGCCGGTCACGACCGAAGGCGTGCTGCGCGCGGGATCCAGCAGCGCCGGCGCGAAGGCAGCGGCAAAAGGCAGGCTGGGTTCAGGCAGCATGACGCTCTCCCGCAAACACAGCGGCCTGATCACGGTCGAGGATCGCCTGTGCGGCAGCAGCCTCCGCTTGCAGCACCGGCCAGTCCGGAATCTTGCTGTCCCATTCGATCAGCGTCGGCACCGCGCCGCGGCGCTGGATGACGATCTCGTAGAGCTTCCAGACGGCGTCGGCGACCGGACCGTCATGACTGTCGATCAGCAGCAGGTCGCCTTCGTCGTCGGCCTGCTCGGCATGGCCGGCAAGATGGATTTCCTGGACGCGCGACAGCGGGAAGTCGGCGAGATAGTCGAGCGCCGAGTAGCCGTGATTGGTCGCGGAGACGAACACATTGTTGACGTCGAGCAGCAGTCCGCAGCCGGTGCGCTCGGTAACCGCGCGGATGAACTCGGTCTCGCGCATCGCGGAGTCGCGGAAGGCGACATAGGTCGACGGGTTTTCCAGCAGCAGCGGCCGGCGGATCGCCTCCTGCACCTGGTCGATGTGGTCGCAGACGCAAGCCAGCGTCGCTTCGGTGTAGGGCAGGGGCAACAGATCGTTGAAGAAGCTGGTTTCATGCGTGGACCAGGCCAGATGCTCGGACACCAGCGCCGGCTGGTAGCGCGCGACGAGACTGCGGAAGCGTGCCAGATGGGCCTTGTCGAGCGGCCGGGGGCCGCCAATCGACATGCAGACGCCATGCAGGGACAGCGGATGGTCGCGGCGGATCGCTTCCAGGGCGCGATGCGGCGGGCCGCCATCGCCCATGTAGTTCTCGGCGTGGACCTCGAAGAAGCCACGCCGAGGTCCTGCCTCGAGGATATCAGCCAGATGCTCCGGCTTGAAGCTCGTCCCGGCGACGCCCCCGATCGGCATTGCGAAGCGAAGCGGCATGGCTGCGGGTCGGGTCGGCTGGATCACCGTGCTCATCGTGCTGCTCCGTTCGTGCTTGCTGGCGGCGTCGCGCCGTCCGTCAGACCGGCTTGAGCGAACCCTTCTTGCCGTTCGGCAGCTCGATGCTGGTGCAGGTGCCGCCCTGCACGAATTTCCAGGCGTTGCCCTGGAAGTCGACGGTCGAGGTGCCCTGGCAGGTCGTGCCCGGTCCCGCCGCGCAATCGTTCTGGCCCTTCAGCGCGACGCCGAAGCACTTCTCCTTCTTGGCGGCCATTGCAGCCTCGCCCTCGGCCTTGGTCAGCGGGCCGGCGGCGGCGAGGGTCGCGAGCGCGGTCGATACGGCGCCGGCGAGGACGAGCGAGGTGACGGCATGTTTGGCAGACATCGATATTCTCCTGTTCGAGATGGCATCCCCTGGCAGGCGATGCGCGCATGGTCTCCTTCGATGCGCAGGCAGCCCGCGTTACTGAAGGGCCGCTCACGAACCCGTGAGACCGATTGGATCGGGCGCACCGCCGGTGCGCTTGGGCTGGTATTTGCGGCCAGGCGTCCGCTCAAGGCCAATGCCTAGGGTCTATCGAGACGGTAGCCACCGGGCATTGGCGGCGCGGGCCCGTTTCCGGCCAGATGTAACGGGCGAGCGTCCGCGGCGTAGAGCAATGTCAGTGGCTCCAGCGGACCGGCAGGCGAAGGCAGCGATGAAGGTTGATCCCGAACGGCGGCTGCAGGCGATCGCGAGGATGACGGTCAGCATCCGCCTCGCGGTGTCGGCGCTGGTCCTGGCGGCGATCCTGCTGACGGCCGCGCTCTCCAGCCTGCTCTGGTGGCGCACGGCGGAGGCGACCAGCCGGCAACTCGCCTCGACCATCAACGAGCAGATCGTGGCGGCGGTGCGCAAGGAGGTCTCGGCCATCGTCGACGAGGCGCGTGCCGCGCACACCGCGATCCGCACGCTGTTCCTGCAGAACGTGCTCGACACCCGCGAGGCCGACAAGCGCGAGTTCGTGTTTCTGTCGCAATTGCAGTCGCAGGCGACGATCTCCTGGGTCGCCTTCGGCTGGCCCGACGGCTCCTTCTTCGCCGCGCACAAGCTCGGCGATCGTCGCCTGGAGATGATGGAGATCTCGCTGACGGATCACCCAGGCGAGCGCCGCGTGGATGAATATGACGTGGTGCCCGGCGACATCGAATTCGCCAATCGCCGCTTCGAGCCGACTGCGTTCCGTGTCGCCGATCAGGCCTGGTTCAAGGCCGGGCTCAGCGCGGACGACCCGCAATGGTTCAGGGTGATGGATCATGCCACCGGCGAGCGGCCCTCGATCGCCTTCGCGGGGCCGATCGACGTCTATCAGGAGCGGCAAGGCGTTCTGGCCGTCATCATCGAATATACCAGGCTGGCGCGCTTCCTGTCGCAGCTCGAGGTCGGGCGCACGGGGACCGCCTTCATCGTCGATGGCAGCGGCGAGCTCGTCGCCGCGCCGGACAAGGAGGCCGACGAGCTCCACCCCGCGCGCGGCGATATCACGCTTCTTCCACTGGCGCGCGCAGCGCTCGACAGAGCGGGCGAGGCCGGCCGCAAGGCGGCCTGGCGAAGCCGGCTCACCTCGGGCGGCGCGGCGTATGAGGTTGCGCTGACACCGCTGCCGTTTCCCGGCTGGTCGCTCGCCACCGTGATCCCCGAGGCCGAATTTCTCGGGCCGGTCGAAACGACGCTGCAGCGCCTGATCCTCGGCCTCGCCGTCGGCGCGGTGCTCGCCGCGCTGGCTTCCGCGATGCTGGCGCGGTCCGTCATCGCCGCGCCGCTGTCGCGCGTGGTCGGCGAGCTTCGTCATGTCGAGGCCTTCGCGCTGGAGCAGGTCCGCCGCCACCCCTCGCGGCTCAAGGAGATCGCGAGCCTGTCGGGCGCGATCGCCGAGATGGCGTCCGGCCTGTCCGCGTTCCGCAAATTCATCCCGGCCGATCTGGTCCGTGGCCTGCTGCGGCAGGGCGTCGAAGCGAAGCCCGGCGGCAGCGTCCAGCAGCTCAGCGTGATGTTCATCGACATCGCCGGTTTCACCGGCCTGTCCGAGCGACTCGGTGATCGCGTCGTGCCGCTGCTCTCGCGCTATCTCGACGTGACCTCGGAGATCATCGTCGCCAATGGCGGCACCATCGACAAGTTCATCGGCGATGCCGTCATGGCGTTCTGGGGCGCGCCGCAGCCGCAGGACGATCACGCCGCGAGGTGCTGCCGCGCCGCGCTGGCTTGCCGCAAGGCGGTGGAAGAGTCCGGCCTGGTCGACGATCTCGGCCAGCCGCTGCAGATCCGGATCGGCATCAATTCGGGCCGTATGCTGGTAGGCAATATCGGCTCGGAGCTGCGGCTGAACTACACCGTGATCGGCGATGCCGTGAACGTCGCCAGCCGGCTCGAAGGTGCCAACAAATCCTATGGCACGCAGATCCTGATCGGCGAGACCACCGAACGCCTGGCACGCGGCGCCGTCATTACGCGCGAGATCGATAGCATCGCGGTCTACGGACGGGAGGAGGGGCTGTCCGTCTACGAGCTGATCGGGATGACGGGCGAGGGCATCATCGACGGCGAGACGATCGGCTGGATCGCCGATTACGAGCGCGGCCTTGCCGCCTATCGCGCGCGGCGCTTTGCCGATGCGTTCGCCGATTTCGAAGCCGTGCTGAAGCGGCGTGGCCACGATCGTCCCGCCGAGCTGATGCGGGATCGCTGCCGCCAGTTCGCATCGGCAGAGCCCGACGCCGCCTGGCGCCCCCTGGCGGCCATGGCCTCGAAATAGTGGCGCTGGCGTCCGGGACACCTGGCGCTACAATCGCGCCTGTCCGCGCATCTCACATCAGGCTTGAGCCAGACGAGCGTCTATAGTAGGAATTTTCATGGGTCTGCAGTTCACCCAGGCGTCACCGTCCCGCGAGGGAAGCTAAACCTGCAAGGCTCAATCGAACCGACACCAAACCTCGTGCCGCGTCGTAAGCCGGTGACCTCCGACAATCCTATCCGGATCGGCGCATAGAGGATTGGTCATGGCCAGAACTCCCATTGCCTTCGTTGCGGGCGACATTTCCGCGCTCGCGAAATCCGTACGCGCTCAGCTGCTGCAGCGAACCTCGCCACCGGGACACGTCGAGCTGCTCAATATTCTTGCGCGTGCGACGGGACACAGGAATTATCAGCATTTCCGCGCGGGTGCGGCGTGCACGTCCGCTGACCGCGGCGCGCCGGCTGTTCAAAGAGAGGCGGTCGATCTGAAACGGGTGCAACGCGCGGCGCGCCATTTCGACGAGCACGGCAGGCTGCTGCGCTGGCCTGCCCGCCACAATCTGCAGCAGCTGAGCCTCTGGGTGTTGTGGGCCGGCTTCCCGCCGCGGTGCAGTCTGGCCGAGCCGGAAGTCAAGACGCTGTTGAACAGTCGGCACGCCTTTGCCGACGATGCCTTGCTCCGCCGTGCGCTATGCGATCACGGCCTGGTGTCCCGCACGGCCGATGGACGCGCGTATCGTAGGATCGAGCGACAACCACCGCTGGAGGCGACAGCGCTTCTGCGTCATCTCAAGGCAGGCGCAGCGGAAGCTGCGACATGACGACAAATCCCCAGACATTGTCGCTCGCCGGACCTTCGCCGGTCTCGGTGCAGACCTCCCGCGGGATGGTCCAGTGCGCGATCGCGGGCGAGGGGCCCGCCATCCTCGCCATCCACGGTGGCATGGGCGGCCATGATCAGTCGTGGCTGCTGGCGCGCGCCCTCGCCACGACGCTTGGAGACAAGCAGGTGGTGGCCGTGTCGCGCCCGGGCTATCTCGGCTCGCGTCTCGCGCTTGGCGCATCGCCCGACGAGCAGGCTGATGTCTATCTGGCGCTACTCGACGCGCTCGAAATTTCGACCGCGGTCATCGTTGCGGTCTCGGCCGGCGGTCCCTCGGCGCTGCAATTCGCCGCGCGGCATCCCACGCGCTGCCGCGCGCTCGTGCTGGTCTCGGCCTGCACGGGACGCCTGCAGACGCCACCGGAGATCGCCGCGCGTCTGCGCATGATGGGCCACCTCGCGCGCCTTCCCGGCTTGCCCCGCGCTTTGAAATGGCAGGCTGAACGGAATCCGCAAGCCGGTGCGCGCCGCGCGATTCCCGATGACGCGATGCGCGATCGGACCCTCCGCCATCCGGAGGCCGGTCCGTTCCTTCGCACCTTGCAATTTGGTGTGTTCGACCGTCTGCCCAAGCGGCTGCCGGGGACCGTCAACGACATTGCGCAGTTTGCCGCGCTGGGACAGTTGCCCGCCGGGTTGATCTCGGCGCCGACGCTCGTCGTGCACGGCCGCGCCGACAATGTCGTGCCGTTCCTGCATGCCGAGAACGTCTGCCGGGCCATTCCGCACGCGAAGCTGCTGGCGCCCCCCGACGGCGGCCACGTCGCGCTGTTCACGCATCTGGACCTGGTGCGCAAGGAGGCCGAGCCGTTCTTGAATGCGCGCGAACGCGCTCCGTTGCACCATCGCATCGAGGATCGCCATGAAGGCAACATTGCTCAGATCTGAGGACTACACCCGCTCGCCCTGGAAGAACGGCGGAGGCATCTTCACCGATATCGCGGACGCGCATCGGGCCGACGCGCCGCAGAAGAGCTGGGATAGCCTGCTGTGGCGCTTTGCGAGCACGCCGATCGTGGCGCCCGGGCCGTTCTCTCACATGCCGGGCATCGACCGCCTGCAGATGGTCGTCAGTGGGCGCGGGCTGGTGCTGAGGGCGCCGGGGCAGGACTTCGACGAGCGGGAGCCGTTCACCACCGTGCGCTTCACCGGCGAGCTCGAGATCGTGACCGAGCTCGAGGCGGGTCCCGTCGAGGTCGTCAACCTGATGGCGCGGAGGGGGGCGGCGGAGATTGATCTCTTGGCACTCCGAGCGCCGGCCGACCGGCAGCTCGCCGCCGGCACGCATCTGGTTTATGCCGCGGGCGGCGGTTGCCGCATCCGCCTCGATGGCGAGGAATTTTCAGTTTCGCACGAAGACACGCTGAAGGTGGAGCTCACCGCGGCCGCGCAACTCGCGTTGATGTCGGGGCTGGCGGTGCTGGGCTCGATCCGGCTGATCGGCTAGCGCGATCGCTCCCTGCGCACAATCCGGGCAACTGGCCAGGTTGACGGCGCCCGGCCGGAGTACGATATGTGCTGCGATGCAAACCGCCGCTGAAGGGCAAGCGATGACCACGCCGACGACCAGCAATGCCCCCACGCAAGCCGACGGCGTCATCGACTGGCTGACCAACGGCACGCGCGACGAGCGCTTCATCGACAACATCTTCGCGCAGATGTGCATCCGTCTGCAGCAGGCGGGCATTCCGCTCAAGCGGGCGACGCTTCACGTCCAGATCAATCATCCGCAATGGCTTGGGGCCCGGATGATCTGGTCCGAGGGCATGACGGGCGCGGAGATCGCGCGGGTGGATTACGACGTCCGCGAGCGGCCCGAATACATCGGCAGCCCCGCCAGCGAGATCATCGAGGGCGCCACCGAGCTCCGCGAGAATCTGGAACAAGATCCCTCGCTCGGCCGCAAGCACGCCATCTACGGCGAGATGCGGGCCGGCGGGCTGACTGACTACGTCGCCTGGCCGCTGTACCATACGCTCGGCAAACAGCACGTCGTCACCTTTGCCACCGACCGGCCCGGCGGTTTCGACGATTCGCATATCACCGCCCTCAAGAAGCTCCTGCCGGTGCTGGCGCTGGTCAGCGAGATCCGCGTCAAGAACCGCCTGGCGCGCACCCTGCTGGAGACCTATGTCGGCTCCCATGCCGGCGAGCTCATTCTGGCCGGCGCCACCCGGCGCGGCACCGGCACGACGGTGCGCGCCGCGATCATGATCTGCGACCTCCGGGATTTCACCAAGATCTCCGACAATTGGCCGCGCGACGACGTCATCGACCTGCTCAACGACTATTTCGACGCGATGTCGGAGCCGATCGCGCGGCACGGCGGCGAGATCCTGAAGTTCATCGGCGACGGCCTGCTCGCGATCTTTCCGCTGCAACATCCCGACGCCTGCGCAGATCTGCTCCATGCCGTGACCGAGGCCCGCCAGGCCATGACCGCGCTGAACGAACGCAACAGCGGCACGGGCCGCGCGCCGCTGAACTACGGCATCGGCGTCCATGTCGGCGACGTCATGTACGGCAACATCGGATCGAGCAGCCGGCTCGACTTCACCGTGATCGGCCCCGCCGTCAACATGGCCTCGCGCTTGGAGGCCCTGACCAAGCAGTTGGGACGACCGGTGCTGCTGTCACGCGACTTCGCCGAGCTGGTGCAGCCGAAATTCGAGCTGGAGCGTGTCGGCCAGCACGCGGTGCGCGGCTTCAGCGATCCGATCGAGCTGTTTGCGTATCACGGCTGAGGCGGGCTGCGCCGGACGCCGCCGGTGAAGCTAGAGCCCAAGTCGGGCCGCGACGTGATCGATCGCCATGTCCAGCGCCAGCTCCAGCGGTCGTGTCGAACGCAAGGTTTGCGCGAGCAACAGACCTCCCTGCAGGCTGGCAAGCATCGCCTCCGAAAGCTCTTTCAGATCGCCGGCAGACGTTATTCCCGCGCGTGACTGCATTCTGGCGAATGCCGCTTCGAAATGGCCTGCCCAGCGTGCAAAGCTCTCCGCCAGCGCCGCGCGCGTGCGCGGCGTTTCCGAGAGTTCGGCAGCCAGCGAGCCGAGCGGGCAGCCGCCGGCGCAATTGGTCTGGTGCGTCAGCGCGACGACGGCGTCGCGCCATCGGCGAAGTCCTGAGAGGGAGTTGAGCTTTCGCAGCAGACCCTCGTGCGTTCCGAGCACGCACTCGGCCTGACGCTGGATCACCGCCAGCACGAGCTCATCCTTGTCGGCGAAGTAGTGATAGACCTGCGATTTGCTGGCCTTGCTGGCCTCGATCACCGCATCGATCGTCGTGTTCGCGGCGCCTCGCGCCCGCACGAGCTCGGTTGCCGCATCGACGATGCGCGCGCGTGTTGCCGCGCCCCGTGCGGTCTTTGGCACTGAAGTGTTGGGCATTGAGGTCTTCGGCACTGGGGTCTTGGGCAATGCAGTCACGTTTTTGTTCATCGCCGTCACCGTACTTGACAGGGATGAGGCTGGCAAGTAATTGGACTAAATAGTCCAGTTTCTGGAGAAGACAAGAATGCCTCGTCTCGACAATGGTGATGCCTTTCCGGCCCTGACGCTCGACACGGTCGCCGACGGTACGGTTTCCGTCGCGCATCACCTGGCAGGCCGCTACGGCGTGGTCCTGATGTATCGCGGATCATGGTGCCCGTATTGCAACGCGCAGCTTGCGGCCTTTGCGCGAGCGAAGGAGAAGCTCGACGAACTCGGGATCAGGGTCGTTGCCCTGTCGGTCGACGACAGGACCGACGCAAGTACGCTGGTCGAAAAGCACCGGCTGAATTTTCCGGTCGGCTATCGCGCCGATGCGGACAGGATCGCCGCGACGACCGGCGCCTATGTCAGCGAGAGCCCGCGCTATCTGCAATCCACCGGCTTCGTTCTCGACCCGAACGGAAGGGTGATCACGGCGGTCTATTCCAGCGGTGCGATTGGGCGGTTGGTCGCCGAGGACGTGATCGGCTTCGTCCGTTATGTGAAGTCCAAGTGAGGTCCAAGTGAGGTCCAAGTGAGGTCCAAGTGAGGTCCAAGTGAGGTCCAAGTGAGGTCAACTGAAACCCGGAGGCTCGGACGTGAACTCACATGAGGTTGCCGTCGTCGTTGGCGCAGGTCCCGGATTGGGCAATGCGCTCGTTGCGCGCTTCGCGGATGAGGGCATGCGCGTTGCTGCGGTCTCGCGCAGCGGCGGCGCCGCTGTGTCCCACCGCGATCTGGTTCGCCGTTACTCTTGCGATGCGACGGTCGCGGAGCAGGTCAAGGACGTGTTCGCTCGTGTCGGGAACGAACTCGGGCCGCCATCCCTGGTCGTGTTCAATGTCGGCATCTGGGATCGGGGAGGAATCCTCGACATCTCCGCGGCGTTGTTCGAACAGGCCTGGCGCACGGGTTGCTTTGCCGGGTTCCTGGTCGGCCGTGTCGCTGCGGCATCCATGCTCGACAGCGGAGCTGGTACGATCATTTTCTCCGGTGCTACCGGATCGATCCGGGGCGGTGGTGGATTTGCCGCCTTTGCCTCGCCGAAATTCGCCCTGCGGGCGCTGGCACAGTCGATGGCTCGCGAGCTGGGCCCGAAGAACATTCATGTGGCCCATGTCATCCTCGACGGCATGATCGCGCAGGAGGACGATCCAGCGGAAAGCCTGCTTCAGCCGGCGGCGATTGCGGAGAGCTATTATCAGTTGCACCGGCAGGCCCGCAGCGCCTGGACCCATGAGCTCGACCTGCGGCCATCAAGTGAAAAATTCTAGCTCGCCCGCCGCATCCGCCCGAGTTGCCAACCCGCGGCCGCGCGACTGGCTATTGCTGCTGTCGCTGGTGCTGATCTGGGCCGTGAGCTGGCCGGTCATCAAGATTGGTGTCGGTCAGATTCCGCCAATCTGGTACGGTTGCTTCCGCTATGCGATCGCGGCGCTCATCCTGTTCGGAGTCCTGCTTGCGCGGGGTGAGCTTGTGCTGCCGCCGCCCGCCGATGTTCCGGTCGTCGTCATTTCGGGGGCGCTTCAGATGGCGGCGTATTCGGCGCTCACCGGTCTTGCGCTGACGATCTTGCCGCCGGGGCGTGCATCCGTACTGGCGTTTTCGACGCCCATCGTGGTCGCGCCGCTCGCGGCCTGGCGGCTGGGTGAAGATCTGGGACCGAAGATGGTGGCGGGCGTGTTGATCGGATGTGCCGGAATGGCGGTGATCGCCTCGCCGTCCTTTGCCGTCATCGGCAGGCAGACCCTGGCTTACGGCATGCTGATGGGCGCCGCCACGGCGTGGGCCGTCACCATCGTGACCGTACGGGGGCATCGCTTCACCTCTTCGGCATTGAGCCTCGCCCCCTGGCAGATGCTGATCGCGGCAATCCTGCTGCTTCCGATCGCGATCTCCGCCGAGGGAGCGCCAGCAATGTCGCCGCTGGGCGCGGCCACGCTCGTCTACGTGGCGCCGGTCGCCACCGCGTTCGCCTACTGGGCCGTGGTCGAGGCCGGGCGCCGCTTCGCCGCAAGCACCATGTCGATGGCACTGCTGGCGACACCCAGCGTCGGATTGCTGATTTCCGCGCGGATGCTGAATGAGCAGATCAATGCGTCTCTTCTCGCGGGAGTGGCTCTGACCGCGACCGGGATCCGTTTGACGATTGCGACGACGCGACAGGGATGATCCGAGAGGCCCTGTCGACTGCGCGTCGTCGCTCTGCGAGGGCACGGCAGTTCGTCTGTTGCCAACGCGGGCATGTGCAACTACGCTTTGCGCCGCCTCGTCCATGTTTCTTCGATCAGTCGCACCGACATGCCCAAATTCCTACGCATCGGAGTCCATCAGTCGAACGTATCGGGGTACACGTCGAAGGCCTGGTGCATCCGGCGGGTTGGTTCGGCGGTTTTCCTGAAGTGGGGCGCCGTGGAGGTCCAGGGCGCCGGCGATGGGCGAAAGGTCTATTGGACGCGTCTGCCGCAGGAGAAGACGGTTCGGTGCGGCACGGCGCAGCGTGCCCAGGACTATGCCAAAGCCGCGATCGCCCGGCGTCGCAGCCATCGCTATGAACCGCTCTCCGGACCGATCGCGCCGCGGCGCCGGGCGGCCGAGATCGGCGCCGAGTCCAAGCAAGTGCTGGCCACGATCCTGATCGTCGACATCGTCGGCTCCACCGCAAAGGCGGCGAAGCTCGGCGATGCGCGCTGGACCAAGATCATGGGTCATTATTATGCTGCCGTGCGCAAGGAGCTGAAGAACTCGCGCGGCAAGGAAGTCGTGACGACCGGCGACGGCGTCCTGGCGACCTTCAAGGCGCCGGCGGCCGGAATCACATGCGCGACCGCGATCCAGAAGGCGGTGCGCACATTGGGGCTCGACATCAGGGTCGGGCTGCATGCCGGCGAATACAAGGTGAGCGGAGGCGAGATGGTCGGCCTTGCCTTCCACATCGGCACGCGCGTCGCCGCCAAAGCACGGGCCGGCGAAGTCCTGGTCTCGAGCGCGGTCAGGGACCTGATGGCGAAGTCCGAGATTCGCTTCAGGGATCACGGCGTGCACCAGCTCAAGGGCGTGCCGGCGCGATGGAGGCTGTACCGGGTGGAGAGCTGAGCGGGATCGCGAACAGGCGTTCTCCCGCGCAAGGATCTCGCTCCTCGGGACCACGGGCTTCCTCAACCGCCGGGAACCGCGAGTTACGCCAGTTGCGCCCGGAACTCATTGACGGGATTAGCTTCTTTGAAGTCGCAACGATCACGTTAAGGTCGAAGACACCAAGTGCTTTTACGTGTCCTTCGCGTCTCTGTCCTAGCCTTCCATGCGGTTGGGACAATCTCGATGGGCTTCTTCGCGCGGATTCGTGACGCATTCGTGGTCGGCGATACGACCGATCCGCTCGGACGTTCGCTGCTCGTCGAGCAATTCCGGGTGCTGCGCGAGCAGGTGCCGGTGCTCTACGCCGTTCTTCTGGTCGACAGCATCAGCGTCGGCCTTTTCCTCCCGGTCACGGTGTCGGCCTGGCTGAGATTTGCCTTGCCGGCCGCGCTGCTTGCGATCTGTCTGTTTCGGCTGGCGCAGTGGCTCCGGCTCAAGAAGGCCGACTTCACCGCCGAGGAAGCCTATCGCGAGCTCGCAAGTGCCCGTCTCGCCACGGTGGTGATCTGCTCCAGCTTCGTGATCTGGATCCTTGCGCTGTTCATGGCCGTCGACCCCGGCCTGCGCGCGCCGGTTGCCCTTCTCATCTTCATGGGATGCGTCGGAACCGCCTACTGTCTCGGCAGCTTCCCGCCGGCGTCCCGGCTGACGATGCTGATTGCCGGTGCGCCCGTCGCCACGCTCCTGCTGCTCTCCGGCGACGGGATGATGATCTCGGTCGGCATCAATCTGCTGGCGCTGCTTGCTCTGCTCGCCCGGATGATCAACACCAATTTCCGCTCCTTCGTGAAGATGGTCGAGACCCACGAACGGCTGGCCCTGGAAGGTGAGCGCGCGCGGGCCGCGGAGCAGACGGCGACGGCGTTCGCGGAGCGCTTCGATCGGGCGCTCAACAACATGTCCCAGGGGCTGTGCTTCTTCGACGCCGATCAGCGCCTGATCGTCTGCAACCGGCAGTATCTCGAGGTCTACGATCTGGACCCGAAACTGGTCCGGCCAGGCATGAAGCTGAACGACATCGTCGATCTCCGCTATTCGGTCGGCAGTGCACCGAAGATGGAGAAGACGGATTATCTGCTCTGGCGCAACAGCGCGCCGGTGATCAGCGAAGATTCGGATACGACCGTGGAGCTGACCAACGGCCGGATCGTGCGGATCCGGCATCGTCCGATGGAGGACAATGGTTGGGTCGCCACCCACGAGGACATCACGGAGCGACATCGCACCGAGATGGCGCTTGCGGAAGCCGAAGCCTCTTTCCGCCTCCTGTTCGAAGAGAACCCGCTTCCGATGTGGGTGGTCGATGCAAAGACGCGTCGGCTCATCGCCGTGAACGGTGCGATGTGCCGGCACTATGGATATTCCCGCCAGGATCTTCTCGCCATGTCCGAGCATCAGCTCGCCTATGGCGAACCGCAAGCGGCGGCCGGACGCGACTGCGAATTGCACAGGACGGCCGACGGCGAGGTGATCGAGGTCGTGATCGAATCCCGGCCGCTCGCCTATGAGGGGCAGTCCGCCCATGTCTGCGTCGCCTTCGATGTGACGGAACGGAACCGGGCGCAGCAGAGGGTCAGCTACCTCGCGTGTCACGACGCGCTCACGGAGCTGCCGAACAGGGCCGCCCTGGACGAGCACCTCGGCGCCGCGATCGAGCGGGCGGAGATCACCGATGGCGCCTTTGCCGTGCTCTGCATTGATCTCGACCATTTCAAGGAGATCAACGATCGTTTCGGCCATGCCGTCGGCGATGCCGTGCTACGCGAGGCCTCGCGGCGCCTGCAGCGGGCGGCGCAAGGATCCTATGTCGCTCGCGTCGGCGGCGATGAATTCATCGGCATCACCGACCAGTCGCCCCTGCCGGCAACCGCGGAGCTGCTCGCCACGAGGATACGGGCTCAATTCGAGCAACCGATCGAGGTCGATGGCCATGTGCTGAAGATCGATCTCTGCGTCGGCGTCGCGCTTTATCCGCGAGACGCCGACAATTCCGTGTCGCTGCTGGCGAATGCGGACGCCGCGCTGTATCGCGCCAAGCACGAGGGCAGAGGAGCCGTCCGCCTGTTCACCGGCGCGATGGACCAGCAACTGCGGGACCGCCGCGCGCTGGAGCACGATTTGCGGATGGCCGTCGAGCGGGGCGAGCTTTATCTGGAGTATCAGCCGCAGCAGCATCGCGACGGCACGCTGACGGCCTACGAGGCGCTGGTGCGCTGGCGGCATCCGGAGCGCGGGATCATCGCCCCGGGCGAGTTCATTCCGATCGCGGAGCAGAGCGGCTCCATCGCGCAGATCGACGATTGGGTGCTGATGGAGGCGTGCAGGGAAGCGGCATCATGGGGGCAGCCGCTGCGGGTGGCCGTCAACGTCTCGGCGGCGCAGTTCCGTCGGGAAAATCTCGACCGGCAGGTCCGCCGGGCGCTGCGCGACAGCGGGCTTGCGGCCGCACGTCTCGAGCTCGAGATCACCGAGGGCGTCCTGATCGAGGATATGCCGCGCGCCAAGCGGACGATGCAGTCGCTCAAGGCGCTCGGCATCCTGATCGCACTCGACGACTTCGGAACGGGATACTCGTCGCTGTCATATCTCGAAGCGTTTCCGCTGGACCGGATCAAGATCGATCGCTCCTTCGTCGTCTCGCTCGGCCAGAGCGAGCGATCGCTCGCCATCGTGCGGGCCGTGATTGGTCTCGCTCATGGTCTCGGAGTGCCTGTTCTGGCGGAAGGCATCGAGACCGATGCCCAGATGTCGCTCCTGGTGCAGGAGGGCTGCGACGAGATGCAGGGATATCTGATCGGGCGGCCGCAGAGCCTCGTGCCCTCCAGGTCAAGCAAGAGCACTTCCAGACGCGCCGCATCCTGAACGGCGGACGCGGGCACCGAGCGCCTAGAGCATTTTCGGTTCTGATTGAATCAGAACCGAAGCTCTAGATTCTTGTTTTGACGCGTTTTCTTCACGCGAACCGGTGT
>NZ_LFJB01000057.1:0-26869 GCF_006658625.1 Bradyrhizobium sp. UNPF46 | reverse complement strand
CGCCGCTCCGACATCAAACTTCCGACCAAGGTCCAACCCAAACGCCAATCAGCAACGAATTTGCCGGTTTTTCAGCAGACTGCTAGGCGCCTCCGTTGGCGCGGGGCGCGCAGATCTGGGACAGCGCGAGGTCTCCTGTTTTCAGATCGCGGTCGCGCGGCTACGATCGAAGAAATTCATCGGGAACCTTCGGTCTTGGTCGAGACGCGCGAACTCAAGCTCGACATCGGGCGTATCGGCACGGTATCGGCGATCCTGACGCGGCCGGACCATGCGCGCGCCTGCTACGTGCTGGCGCACGGTGCCGGGGCCGATATGCGGCATTCCTTCATGGAGAGGGTCGCGGGCGGCCTTGCGAGCCGCGGCATCGCGACGTTCCGCTTCAATTTTCCCTACATGGAAGAGAAAAAGGGCCGTCCCGACCAGCCGGCCGTCGCCCACGCCGCCATCCGCGCGGCGGTCGCGGAGGCGGCGCGGCTGTGTCCCGGGGTGATGCTGCTCGCGGGCGGCAAATCCTTCGGGGGACGCATGACCTCGCAGGCGCAGTCCAAGGCGCCGCTGCCTGATGTGAGGGGCCTCGCCTTCCTTGGTTTCCCCCTCCATGCCGCCAAGAAGCCGTCGTCCGAGCGCGCCGAGCACCTCGCCGGCATCGGCATCCCCATGCTGTTCCTGCAAGGCACCCGCGATGAGCTTGCCGATCTCGGCCATCTCAGGCCCGTCATCGCATCGCTCGGGGCGAAGGCGACGCTGCATGAAGTCGAAGGCGGCGATCATTCATTCGCTGTGCTGAAAAAATCCGGCCGGACGAATGACGAGGCGCTGACCGAGGTGCTCGACACGCTCGCGGCCTGGATTGACCAGCTCGTCTGAGTTTCACGCCGAGTAAAGTCCCTTGTCGCGCGCCTTCTGAATCGCAAGCGCCGCGATCAAATCGAGTGTCGGCGTCGACAGGCCGGCCGTGCGCGCGAAGGCGGCGGGCGCTTTCACCAGCACGTCGATTTCCATGGCGCGGCCGAGCTCGTAATCCTGCAGCAGCGAGGGCTTGTGGTTCGGAGCTGGCCCGCTGCGCGTGACGCGCTTGACCTCGGGAATGAAGTGCTGGGCGATGTCGTTGGCCTCGTTCAGCATGCGCGGAATGACATCGGCAAAGGCCGGGTCGTCGCGCACGCCGCGCGCGGTCTGTCCGGTCAGCAGGCACAGCACCGACAGCGACATGTTGGTCAGCAGCTTTGACCAGATCGCCTCGCGAATCTCGGCCACCGGGGGCGATTCCAGCCGGGCGTCGTTGAAGGCATTGCGCAGTTTCGTGATGCGCTCGCAATTGCGGTCGTCGCATTCGCCGATCAGGAGGCGGTTGCGGTCCGGGGTGAGGTTGTGCACGACGCCGGGCGCGGTGACCTCGTTGGAGGAGAAGACGACGCCGCCGATGATCCGCTCCTTCGGAATGCAGGCGCGCAGGCGCCCGCCGGGGTCGAGGAAAGATATATCCGGCGGCGTCGGATGCCGCGGCGGCAGGCCGATCCCGTACCACCAGGGAATGCCGTTCTGGGCGAACACGATGGCGGTATCGTCCTGTAGCAACGGCTTGATGCTGGAGACCAGCCCCGTCAATGCGGTCGCCTTCAGCGTCGAGATCACCACGTCCTGCGGGCCGAGCTGGGCCGGATCGCCCGACGCGTTCACCTTGGCGCTGACCTCGGAATCGCCGACCCGCAGCTTGAGGCCGCCTGCGCGCGCGGCTTCCAGATGCGCACCCCGCATCACGCATGAAACGTCGTGGCCGGCCCGCGCCAGCCGCACCGCAATGTGGCTGCCGACGGCGCCCGCGCCGAAAATGCAGATGCGCATGATGATTCCGTCCTGTCCCTTGGTGCCATCGGGGCGGCAGCATGACACAAGCCGCCATGCGATGGGCGCGACCGCCCCACGCTGGAAAGATATGGATCCGAATGCGTCCTCTCGGCCATAGTGCACGCCAAGCAAAGAACCGGAGGGATCGCCGATGACTGCCAGCCCTGTTCTGTGGAGCCTCGATGAACGCGGGGTTGCGACCGTCACGTTGAACCGGCCAGAGGTCAACAACGCCTATGACGGCGCCTTGATATCAGGCGTGCTCGCCGCGATGGACGATCTGGCTAAGAAGCCGAACCTGTGCGTCGTCGTGCTGAGGGGGAACGGCAAGCACTTTCAGGCCGGCGCCGACCTCAAATGGATCAACGGCGTGCGGCCGCAATCGGCGGAGGCCAACGAGGCCGCCTCGCGCGCGACCTTCGAGGCGGTGCAGCGGCTCAACACGCTGCCGATCCCGACCGTCGCCCTGGTGCAAGGCGGCTGCTTCGGCGGCGGCACCGGCGTGATCGCGGCCTGCGATGTCGTGATCGCCGCGGACAACGCCCTGTTCTCGATCACCGAGGTGCGCTGGGGCCTGACGGCGGCCATCATCATCCCGCAGCTCTGCGACGCCATCGGCGTCCGTCAGGTCCGCCGCTACGCGCTGACCGGCGAACGCTTCGGCGCCGAGGACGCCCGCCGCATCGGCCTCGTCCACGATGTGGTGCCGCTCGCCGATCTGGAGGCTGCCGGAGCCAAGGTGGTCGAGCAGTTGCTCGCCAACGGACCCGAGGCGATGGCCGAGACCAAGAAGCTGGCGCTGGAGAGCTCGTTCGGAGGCATGGCGGTGGACGATGCCGCTTACACCCGCCTCGTGCAGCTGCATTCGGTCAAGCGCCAGAGCGCGGAGGCGGCGGAAGGGCTGGCGTCGTTCGCCGAGAAACGGGCAGGGAGGTGGAGCGGCGGGAAAGGCTGATCGTCAGCAGCCGCGGCAGATGTTGTTGATGCTGCGATAGACCGCCTCGTCCTCCTGCCGCATCTGGCGCAGCGTTTCGAGCGTCTGGCCGTCGCCGGCCGGTGCAGCAGGTCTGCGCTTTGCCGCGAGTTCTTCCTCCTGACGCTTGTAGCAGGCCTCGCGATCGGGCTTGGCCTGGATGAAGCGGCAGTTTTGCTCAACGGCTGCGGCGGGAGTGGCGGAGATCGCGACAGTGGTCAAGGCGGCGACAGCGTATTTCAGAACGATCGAATCCATGGCGGCTCTTCTCTCAGGCCCGCTGATCGAGGGCAACCGTCTTTTGGCAGGCGCGTAGCCCGGATGGAGCGGAGCACAATCCGGGACAGACCGACCGTATCGCACGACTTCCCGCGTGGCACGAAACCCGGATTGCGCTTCGCTCCATCCGGGCTACGGCACCGCATATTGGGTGCTCTCTACAGCGACGGCGCCAGCGACGTTTTCAGCAAAGTCAGCAGCGCTTGCACCGCGGCTGCATTGCGCCGCCGCTCGGGGACCGCGGCTTTCACCCACAATTCCGGAATCGGAAAGTCGCGGAGCACCGGCTTCAGCGTGCCGTCGCGCAAGGCATCGGCCACGAGATAATGCGAGAGCAGCGCGATGCCGTTGCCGGCGATGGCGCTGCGCGCCAGCACGTGTCCTTCGTTGGAGGAGAGCAGCGGGCTGACCTGGATGCTGATGCGGCCGCGCGGACCGTCGAAGATCCATTCGGGTCCCGTCGGCAGAAAGCTGAGGCAGCGATGCTCGACGAGATCGCGCGGATGCTTTGGCGTGCCGTGCTTCTTCAAATAGGCCGGCGAGGCACAGAGCAGGCGCTTCAGCGCGCATAGCGGCTCGTCGACCACGCCGCCGAAGGAATGCGGGAAGGCGCCGATGGCGATGTCAAAACCTTCGGTGACGGGATCGACCGGGCGATCGATCAGCACGATATCGAGCTTCAGCCGCGGGTTCTGGGTCTGGAACGCGCTGAAGGCATCGGCGAGCCGCGCCACCGTCAGCGAGGTCGGTGCCTTGATGCGCAGATGATCGACGAGA
Source organism: Bradyrhizobium sp. UNPF46 (assembly GCF_006658625.1). Lineage (NCBI taxonomy): Bacteria > Pseudomonadati > Pseudomonadota > Alphaproteobacteria > Hyphomicrobiales > Nitrobacteraceae > Bradyrhizobium > Bradyrhizobium sp. UNPF46. Next base: position 22,989 of record NZ_LFJB01000057.1, on the reverse strand, counting down.
TCGTGGCCCTTCTCGCCCATGCGCGAGAGCAGGTCAGCGGCATCGGTCACGACGCCGCGCGCGCGATGCACGTAGCGTTGGCCGGCCTCGGTGAGACGCAATTGCCGGGTCGACCGGTGAAACAGCGGCGTGCCGATCCGCGCCTCCAGCTGCGTGACGCGTTTTGCTACCACCGAGGTCGAGACATTCAGCCTGCGTGCCGCGGCGGAGAAGCCGGACGCATCGGCCGTGGCGAGGAAGGCCTGCAGGTTCACGAGGATGTCCATGTCGACCTTTCTCGATTCGCGAAAGCTGATCGCGTATTTTGGTGGATTGTAGCCCCTCTCGCGTTAATTCATAGTCGAGCTCAAGCAAGAGATTTTGGGAAGGGACGCGCCATGCGGGCCACGACGATCGACGAACCGGCACGGAAGGTGCCGCTCTATGGCGAGTACGAAGTCGTCGTGCTCGGCGGCGGCCCGGCCGGCATCGTGGCGGCGGCCTCAAGCGCGCGAGCAGGGCGCAAGACGCTACTGATCGAGCGCTACGGCTTCCTCGGCGGCATGGGGACGGCGGCCGGCGTCACCAATTTCTGCGGCCTGCATGGCAACGTCCATGGCGAGCACCGGCGGCTGGTGCAAGGCATGGCGTCCGAGCTGCTGGCGCGGATCGATCATTTGAACGGTCTCAACACGCCGCATCTGATCCTCGGCAAGGTGCTCGCCCAGGCCTATGACACCGCCGCCTACAAGATCGCGGCCGATCAGCTGCTCGCCAGCCACAAGGTGCACATCCTGTTTCACGCCCTCGGTGCCGGCGTGGTGATGGGCGACAACAGCCGCATCGATGCGCTGCTGGTCGAGACCAAGGCCGGCCGCCAGGCGGTGCGTGCGGAGATCTTCATCGACTGCTCCGGAGACGGCGATCTCGCCGTCTGGGCCGGGGCGCCGTTCGAGATCGGCGACGCGCACGGCCATCCGCTGTATCCCTCCATGATGCTCCGCCTCAACGGCATCGACCCTGACAAGGCCGGTGATGCCTGGCGGACCATTCCGCAATTGATGGAGAAAGCCGCGGCCGCCGGCACCCACACATTCCCGCGGAAAAGCGCGATCGTGCGGCCGCAGAAATCCGGCATCGAATGGCGGGTGAACTTTACGCAAGTGGCGCGCGAGGACGGCCATGCCATCAACGGCGTCGAGCCCGACGATCTCACCCGCGGCGAGATCGAAGGCCGCAAGCAGGCGCTCGCGGCCTACGAGTTCTTGCGCAGCACGGTCCCGGGCTTTGAAAAGTCGTACATCGTCGATTTGCCGCCGCAACTCGGCATCCGCGAGACCCGCCGCATCACCGGCGGCTATCAGCTCAGCGGCGAGGACGTGCTCGGCTGCGCCTCGTTCGAGGATTCCATCGGCGTCAACGGCTGGCCGATCGAGGCCCATGTTCCCGGCGATGTCGTCTTTACCTTCCCGCCGATCCCGGAATCGCGCGGCTACAACGAGCTGCCCTACCGGATGCTGGTCCCGGAAGGCGTCGACAATCTCCTGGTCGCCGGCCGCTGCGCCTCGATGACCCATGAGGGCCAGTCGGCGGCACGGGTTTCCGGTGCCTGTTTCGTGATGGGCGAGGCTGCCGGTTCCGCCGCCGCGCTGGCGCTCTCCGGAAACCGGATCCCGCGCGAAATCCCCATTGAAAAGTTGCAGGAAACGTTGAAACAACAGGGCGCCTTCATCGGGCGCGACCAGACGGTGCCCGAAGGATTGTGACGGGCTGCAATAAGCGACGGCGGAGGAACGGGATGATCGGGATGGTGCGGCTCGCACTTGCGGGCCTGGTGGCGATCACGGCGATGGGCACGGCGCGGGCCGAGGACGCGCTGAAGGCCAGGATCGGCGTGCTGCGCCTGTCCTCCTCCGCGCCGGTCTTCATTGCGCAGGACAAGGGCTATTTCCGCGAGGCCGGCCTCGACGTCGAGCTGAAGTTCTTCGACGCGGCGCAGCCGATCGCGGTCGCCACCACCTCGGGCGACGTCGATTTCGGCATCACCGCCTTCACCGCCGGTCTCTACAATCTCGCCGGCAAGGGCACGCTGAAGGTGATCGGCGGCATGAGCCGCGAGAAGGCCGGCTATCCCCTGATCGGCTATTTCGCCAGCAACAACGCCTATGCGGCCGGGCTGAAGACGCCCAAGGACCTCGCCGGCAAGCGCGTGGCGATGACGCAGGTCGGCTCCTCCTTTCACTATTCGCTCGGCCTGCTCGCCGACAAATACGGCTTCAAGCTTGCGGACGTGAAGATCGTGCCGCTGCAATCGCTGTCGAACGCGGCGGCCGCGCTGAAGGGCGAGACCGTCGATGCGGCGCTGCTGCCGATCTCCACCGCGCGAAAGCTGATGGATGAGGGCGGCGCGAAGTTCCTGGGCTGGGTCGGCGACGAGACGCCGTGGCAGCTGGGTGCGGTGTTCGCGTCGCCGAAGACGCTGACCAACAAGGCGCTGGTGACGAAGCTGCTCGGTGCGCTCGCCAAGGCCGACCGCGAATATCACGACGTCATCCTCGCCGCGATGAAGGACGGCGTTGCGCCGATCAACGACAAGACCAGGCCGCTCCTGGAGATCATCGCAAAATACACCAACCTCCCGGTCGAGCAGGTGGTCGGTAATTGCGCCTATATCGATCCCGACGGCAAGCTCGACGTGAAGAACGTCGACAACCAGATCAAATGGCTGCAGGAGCAGGGCTTCGCCGACAAGGGCTTTGATGCCGAGGCGATCATCGCCAAGGACTACGTGAAGGCGGATTGATGCTGACGATGGAGCCTCTCGCGGCGAGTGATCTGCCACCCTGCCCTCCAGGGGAGGGTGGACAAACGGTGCGCGCCGCATGGACCTGATCGCCAGCCACATCTCCCACCGCTTCGGTGATCTCGCCGTGCTGGACGACGTCTCCTTCACCGTCGGCGCCGGCGAGGTGGTGGCGATCGTGGGTCCCTCGGGCTGCGGCAAGAGCACGCTGCTGTCCATACTAGGTGGCCTCCTGCAGCCAACCTCTGGCGCGCCCGAGCTGCGCGGAGCGCCGCCGGCGGACAGCCTCAATCCGCTCACTTTCGTGTTCCAGGATTTTGCGCTGCTGCCCTGGGCCACGGTGGAGGAGAACGTCGAATTCCCGCTGCTGCATACCCAGCTCTCGGCCGCTCAGCGCCGCGCGCTGGTCGAGGACGCCCTGCGCCGGACGGGATTGACCGATTTTCGCCAGACCTACCCCAAGCAGCTCTCCGGCGGCATGCGCCAGCGCGTCGGCATCTCACGCGCGCTCGCGGTCAAGCCTGCGATCCTGCTGATGGACGAGCCGCTCTCGGCGCTGGATTCGCAGACGCGCGAACTCCTGATGGAGGATTTCGTTCGCCTGCTCGCCGATGGAGGCATGGGTGCGGTCTATGTCACTCATAATCTCGAAGAGGCTGCGCGGCTTGCCGACCGCATCGTCGTGCTGTCGCGCCGGCCCGGCCGCATCCGCGAGGTCGTCGCCGTGCCGATGACGCGCGCCGAACGCGGCGAGACGGCGGCGCGCGAAAAGCTGCTGGCGCTGCAGAACCAGATCTGGTCGCTGATCCGCAACGAGGCGATCGATGCCGAGCGCGAGGTCCAGCATGCTTGATCGCGCGGCAATGGACATGGCGTCCAAGAACGAGGCGACGCGTCGCGTCCGCTTTCGTGGCGCCGGCTTCGTACCGGCGTCGAGCCGATATGGCGGCTGGATCGCGCTCGCCTTGGTGATCGCGATCTGGCAGGCGGCGGGCAGTGCTGGTCTCGTCAATGCGCTGTTTCTGCCGACGCCCGCAGCCATCGTCCGCGCGATCTACCAACTCGCGGTCTCCGGCGCGCTCTGGCAGCATCTCTCGGCCTCGCTGTTGCGCATCGGGGTCGGCTGGCTGCTCGGCACTGCGGCCGGCGTCGTCGTCGGCTTCGCCATCGGCCTGTCGCGGCTGGCGCGCAGCATCGGCATCACCTTCATCTCGGCGCTGTTCCCGATCCCGAAGATCGCGCTGCTGCCGCTGCTCATTCTCTGGCTCGGCATTGGCGAAGAGCCGAAGATCGCGACCATTGCACTCGGGGTGTTCTTCTCGACAGCGATCTCGGTCTACAGCGGCGTCGATGCGGTGCCGCGCAATCTCATTCGCATGGCGCAAAGCTTCAACGTTCCCTTCGCAACCATCGTTCGCAAGGTGATCTGGCCGGGCGCGCTGCCGGCGATCCTCGCGGGTTTCCGCATCACGGCCTCGGTGGCGCTGCTGCTCGTCGTCAGCGCCGAGATGATCGGCGCCCAATACGGCATCGGCGCCTTCGTGCTGCAGGCCGGAAACCTGATGCAGACGGATCAGCTGCTCGCGGGCGTCGTGATCCTGTCGGTGTTCGGGCTCGCGGTCGGCAAGGTGATCGGCTGGCTGGAGATGAGGCTGTTGCACTGGCGGTAGCCGCAATCACCGCTGCCGTAGGGTAGGTAAAGCGCAAGCGTGCCCACCATTTTCAATGAGACGCGAAGACGTGGGCACGGCGCGTTGCGCCTTTGTCCACCCTACGAGATCGTCACGCGTTGCCGCGATCTTCCCTGAACAGATCCAGCTTCTGCTGCACCGGGCGGTCCGAGAAGCTGAACAGCACGGCGTCCTCATCGGCCTCGTGCGTCACCCAGTGCCAGCTCGGCACCACGAACAGATCGCGCGGGCCCCATTCGAAGACGGCATCGCCGATCCGGCTGCGGCCCTTGCCCTCGATCGGGCAGAACACCGTGGCATCGGTCGAGCGATAGCGCGCGGTCTTGAAACCCTTTGGCAGCAGCTGGATGAAGGTGCCGATGGTCGGCATCGCGAAATCGCCGGTCTCGGGGTTGCTGAACTTCAGCTTCAACCCGTGGCAGGCGTCCCACTCCTGGCCCGTCCTGGCCTTCTCCAGCGCCTCGCGCGTGTAGGCATAGGGATAGCTGAAGATCGGCGAAGTCTTCGAGCTCCGCTTGACGTCGACCGGCAGCAGATTGTGGCCGTAGCGTGCAAAACTGTCGCCCGCGGGTTTTGTAATTTTCTGCTGGTCCTCTTTTGAGCCTTCAGCAAAAGAGCAGTCGAAGAACTGCACCAAGGGAATGTCGAGGCCGTCGAGCCAGAACATCGGTTGATCGGTCTCGTTGGAATGATCGTGCCAGGTCATCGACGGTGTGATGATGAAGTCGCCCGGCTCCATCGCGGTGCGCTCGCCGTCCACGGCGGTATGGGCGCCCTTGCCTTCGAGCACGAAGCGCAGCGCCGACTGGCTGTGACGATGTGCCGGCGCGATATCGCCGGGCACCACCATCTGCACGCCGGCATAGAGCGAGGTGGTGATCTTGGACTGGCCGCGCAGGCCTGGGTTCTCCAGCACCAGCACCCGCCGTTCGGCTTCCTTGGCGGTGATGAGCTGGCCGGCCTCCGTCATGTAGTCGCGGATGACGTCGAATTTCCAGAGGTGAGGCCTGCAGGCGCTCTTCGGTTCCGGCGTGATCAGATCGCTCATCACCGTCCACAGCGCGGTGAGATTCTCGCCGTCGATCTTCTTGTAGAAGGCCTCGCGTTCCGGCGTCTTGGTCACGGCTTCCATGGCGGCGCTCCCGTTCGTTTGTTAATTGACAGTATACTGACGATCTAGGTAGCGTCAATGTTGGCGGTCGTCGGTTGTCGTCATTCCGGAGCGGTGCGATAGCATCGCATCCGGAATCTCGAGATTCTCGTTCGCGAGCCCCGGAATGACGTAAACAAGAGGGAGGGTCCCAATGAAGCTGCACGGCTATTTCCGCTCCAGCGCCGCCTATCGGGTGCGGATCGCGCTGAATCTGAAGGGCCTCAAGGCCGCGCATCTGCCGCATCATCTGCGCAAGGGCGAGCAATGCGCGCCCGCTTATCTCGCCATCAACCCGCAAGGCCTCGTGCCGGCGCTGGAGAACGGCGGCACGGTGCTGACGCAATCGGTCGCGATCATCGAATGGCTCGATGAGACCCATCCCGCTCCGCCGCTGCTGCCGAAGGATCCGCTGCGGCGCGCCAAGGTGCGGGCATTCGCGCTGGCGATCGCCTGCGACACCCATCCGGTGCAGAATCTGAAGGTGCTGGCGCGGCTGCGCGAGCTCGGTCTGCCCGAGGAGAAGGTCCAGGACTGGGCCGCCTGGGTCAACCGTGAAGGGCTGTCGGCCTGCGAGACGCTGATCCGGGACGAGCCCGGCCCGTTCTGCTTCGGCGATGCGCCGACGCTCGCCGATCTCTGCCTGGTGCCGCAGCTCGCCAATGCGCGCCGTTTCGGCGTCGATGTCTCGGTCTATCCGCGCCTGCTCCAGGCGGAAGCGGCAGCAAAGGCACTGCCGGCCTTCGCCGATGCCGCACCGGAGAAGCAACCCGATGCCGAGTAAACCGCCCGCTCCGATCACGATCGACGCAGTCTATGCCGCGCCGGGCTATCTGTTCCGGCGCATGCAGCAGATCGCGGTCTCGATCTTCATGGAGGAGTGCAAGGCGTTCGACCTGACACCGGTGCAATATGCCGCGCTGATCGCGATCCACACCCATCCCGGCATCGACGCCACGCGGCTGTCGGCGGTGATCGCCTTCGATCGCTCCACGCTCGGCAGCGTGATCGAGCGGCTCCAGGCCAAGGACTATATCGAGCGCAAGCCGGCGCCCGAGGACAAGCGGATCAAGCTGCTCTATCTGACCAAGTCAGGCGCTGCGATCCTGCGCGAGATCGTCCCGGCCGTCGACCGCGCCCAGGCGCGCATGCTGGAGCCGCTCAAGCCGGCGGATCGCAAGACGCTGATGGGGCTGATGTCGCAGCTCGTCGATCTCAACAACGAAGCCTCGCGCGTGCCGCTGCGTGCGGAGGATGCGCTGGAGCATCTGGGCAAGGCGGGGTGAGGGTCTCAGTGTCTCGTGTCCCGGACGCGCAGCAGCGCTCTTGCGCTGCTGCGCGTCCGGGACCCAGAAGTTGTGGCAGCGTGAAGCCTGGGCCCCGGCTCTGCAGCGCATCGCTTCGCGCTGCACTGCGTCCGGGGCACGGCACTTGTACCTACCGCCAAATCCCTCGCCTCACATCCGCAGCAGCGCCTGCCGGTCGATCTTCCCCGTGCCGGTCTTCGGAAGCTCGTCGATGAAGATCACCTCGCGCGGGTATTTGTACGGCAGCAGCTTGCCCTTGACGTAATCCTGCAATCGCCGCGTCGCGTCGCCCTGGTTGACCGTGCGGTTGTTCATCACCACCACGGCCTTCAGCGTCATCCGCCGGTCCGGCAGCTCGGCCGCGAACACCGCGCATTCGCGGATGTCGGGGTGATCGGCGAGGCAGAGCTCGACCTCGAGCGGATAGACCCACTGGCCCGAGATCTTGATGAGATCGTCGGCGCGGCCGCGGAAGAAGTGGAAGCCGTCGGCATCGCGCACGAAGCGGTCGCCGGTGTAGATCCAGCCGCCCTCGCGGATGGTCTCGGCGGATTTGTCCGGCCGGTTCCAGTACAGCGGCGTGTTGGAATCGCCGCGCACCCACAAGATGCCTTCCTCGTCGTCGGCGACGTCGCGACCGTCCTTGTCGCGCAGCGCGACCTCGTAGCCGGGCACGCGCAGGCCGGCGGCGCCGAGCTTCTTCTGCTCGAGGCGGTTGGAGAGATAGATGTGCAGCACCTCGGTCGAGCCGAGGCCCTCGACGATCTCGAGGCCCGTGAGCGTCTTCCAGCCGTTGAAGACGTCGGCCGAAAGCACCTCGGCCGCGGAGAGCGCCATGCGCAATGACGAGAAATCCGTCCTCTCTGCGCCCTCGGCCTTGGTCAGCGCCGTGTAGAGCGTCGGCAGGCCGAAGAAGACCGTCGGCCTGTACTGCGCGATCGCCGAAAAGATCGCGGCGGGCTTCGGCTGGCCCGGCAGCAGCAGCGTTGCGGCACCGGCCGAGAACGGAAAGGTGACGGAATTGCCGAAGCCATAGGCGAAGAAGATCTTCGGCACGGAGAAGCAGATGTCGTCAGGCGTCAGCTTCAGGATGTTTTTCGCGAAAGCGACCTCGCTATAGGCCATGTCGTGCTGGAGATGCACGATGCCCTTGGGCCGGCCGGTCGACCCCGAGGAATACATCCAGAACGCCATCTCGTTGCGATTTGTGTCAGCTTCCGCCAGCTCGGCGGGAAACTGCGCAAGCCAGCTTGCTGCCGCGAGCGCCCTCGGTGCGGCGTGATCGCCCGCCGGTCCGTTGGCGATGATCAGCGTCTGCAGCTTGGTATCCTTGCACGCCTCCGCATTGAAGCGAGCCGCGAACTCGGCGTCCGCCACCGCAACTCCAGCGCCGGAATCTGCGAGATAGAACTGCAGGAGATCGGGCGGCGTCAGCGTGTTGATCAGGAGCGGCACGAAGCCGGCGCGCACCGCGCCGAAGAAGGCGGCCGGGTAGGCCGGCGTGTCGTCGAGGAACAGCAGCACGCGGTCGCCGCGCGTCAGGCCGAGCGAGGCAAGACCGTTGCCCCAGCGGCAGGCCTCGTCGCAGAGCTCGGCGTAAGTTCGCGTGCCTGCCGGGCCGATCAGCGCGGGCTTGTCGCCGCGTCCCTTGCCGAGGTTATCAAACAACACCCGACTGGCATTGTAGATGTCGGGAACGGCAAAGCCGATCTCACGCGTCCCCGCGCTGTCGGCGGGCACCTGGTCGCGTATCTCGTTGCTCATGCCTCATCCCCACCGTTCTTGGCGGCCTCGTAACGCGCCATGAAGGCTGGCGACATGTGGCGCAGGCGTGCATCGTCGATGCGGCCGGAGCGGGTGATGTAGCTGTAGGCGAAATCCATCAGGCCCTGCTGCATGTGCTGGGCGAAATGCTCGTACCAGAACGCGCTGGTGCGGGCCGCGTTGACGAGCTTCTGCACCACCGGCTTTCGCGCGGCCTGATAGCGGTGCAATGCCGTGGTCAGGTGCGCATCCGATTCCAGCGCCTTGACCAGCGCAATGGCGTCCTCGATGGCAAGCCGCGTGCCCGAGCCGATCGAGAAGTGCGCCGAATGCAGGGCGTCGCCGATCAGCACCATGTTCTTGAACGACCAGTGCTCGTTCCAGACCCAGGGGAAATTGCGCCAGACCGATTTGTTGGAGACGAGGCAATGACCGCCGAGCGTGTCCGCGAACACCTCCTCGCAGACGCCCTTGGATTGCTCGACGTCCTTGTAGGCGAAGCCATAGGCCTGCCAGGTCGCGTGATCGCATTCGACCAGGAAGGTGCTCATGGTCGGCGAGTAGCGGTAGTGATGCGCGTTGAAAGCCCCGCGGTCGGTCTTCACGAAGGTCTGCGACAGCGTGTCGAAGCGTTTCGAGGTGCCGTACCAGACGAACTTGTTGGAGGAATAGGACAGCGAGGTGCCGAAATCGCCCTCATAGGCGCGGCGCACCAGCGAGTTCAAGCCGTCCGCGGCGACGATCAGATCGTAGCCATTGAGCTGGTCGATCGCGTGGATCTGCGTGTCGAAGCGCGGCGTGACGCCGACCTCGAGCGCGCGCTGCTGCAGGAACCTCAGCAGCTCGAGCCGCCCGATGGAGGAGAAGCCGACGCCGTCGATGGCGACGCTGTCGCCGCCGAGGTTCAGCGTGATGTTCTCCCAGCTCTCCATATGCGGCGCAATCGCGTCGACCGTCTCGGGGTCGTCGGCGCGCAGGAATTCCAGCGCCTGGTCGGAGAACACGACGCCAAAGCCCCAGGTCGCGTCGGCCGGGTTCTGCTCGAACAGGTCGACCTGATCCTCGGGGTGACGCTTCTTCCACAGATAGGCGAAATAGAGCCCACCGGGCCCTCCGCCAATCACGGCGATCCGCAACGCCTGCCTCCCTAATTGACAGTATACTTACTATCTAGGGGTAGACTAATGTGCTCCGGCGTCCCGCGCCAGCGGAATTATCGGCCAGGCGCGGACGCGCCGCAGCGCGTCTTCGGACTCACGTCTTGCGCGCGCCCGAAGCCGTCAGGTCCGAATCATAGCCAAACCGCGCCGGCTTGGCTATTCGCGTGTCAGACGCAGCGCTTCACGTAGACGCCGTTCACCAGCACCCTGGTGCAACGGACGACCGGAACCGGCTTGCGGACCACGACGGCCGCGTTCGGCCCGGCGCAGCCGGCGCGATAGACGCCGCGGGCGCACACGACCGCATTGGCATCGGTGGCCTCCAGGGTCATGGTTGCGCCGAAAGCGAGGAGCGCAGACGCAACGAGCAGCAATGATCGCATGTTGTCCTCCCGGTCTTGTCGTGATCGAAATCGGATCAGCAAAGGATTTGTCGTTGCAGGCGTGCGAAAATTCATGCTCGCACGCTGCCAAATATCGATGGGCGCGTTGCGCGGAGGAGCTATCGCACCGTGAACGCCGCCAGCACGTCCCGGCACGCCGGCGACAGCGATGACGCGTTGTTCGCAAGGCACTGCATGATGCGGCCGGCGCCGACCTCGACGCCGGCACAGATCGTGCGGATGTCGGCGCCGCAGGCTGATCGGGCGACGAACAGCTCTTCGCGCGGCCGCATCGGACGCAGCACGAGCACGGTGGGCGCCGCGGCAGGGGCGGCTGCCGCGCCTGCAGACGGGGCTGCGGTGGCTGCCGCTCCGCCGCCGGTTGCCGCGCTGACGGCGCTTCCGCAGGCCGGCGAGACCCTGGCCTTGTTTTTCTCCAGGCATTCCAGCGCAGGCGCGCCGCCCGGCGGCACGCTGGCGCAGACCTTGGGATAATCGCCCCGGCACGCGCTCTTGATTGCGGCAAGTTGCGCGCTGCTCGGCTTGTTGGGCGCGGCCGCCTTCGGCGCCGCGGCGGCGGCGGCCGGCTTCGCAGCGGGAGCCGATTCGGCCTTCGGCGCCGCAGGTGCCGGTGCCGGCTCAGTCTTGGGAGCGGCTTCCTTGGGGGCCGCTTCGGTCTTCGGCGCGGCGGGAGCGGCTTCGGTCTTCGGAGCCGCCGGTGGCGCGATCGCGCGAACCGCGGTCTGGCATCCCGACGAGAGGCTGGACATGTTCTTCTGCAAGCACTGGAACGCTTCCGTGCCGCCGGGCGTCACGCTCGAGCAGTGCGCCATGAAGTCCGAGCGGCATGCGGACCTGATGGCGCTCTTCTGCGCATCGGTCGGCGCTTGCGCGAACGCGCCTGTTGCAGTTGCGAACAATGCCGCCGCCAGCAACGCCTTGCGCGTTGAGACTCGTTTCAACGTGTTGAACATCTGGATGAATTCCTGCCCTGTCGATATCGTTCGACGCTCAATCAAAGTCATGCAATCGCAATCGTCGCGCGTGATGCCTCGCGAGCGATATCATTGGCCGCTTCGGCCGCTACCGCAAGTGGATTATACCGGCGCGGATGTGCCGCGCCGAAATCGTCAGAGCCTGATCATCCGCTTGCCGCGGTTCTCGCCCGCAAGCAATCCGATCAGCGCCTTCGGCGTGTTGGCGAGGCCGTCAATGATATCCTCCTGCACCTTCAGCTTACCGGATTTCACCCAGGCCTGGAGGTCGGCGAGCGCGCGCGGGCTCTCCTTCATGTAATCCATCACGATGAAGCCCTGCATGACGAGCCGCTTCACCACGATCAGGCCCGGCACGCCGCGCGGGCCGTGCGCGGATGGTGTGCCGTCATATTGCGAGATCGCGCCGCAGCAGGCGATGCGGCCGTAATTGTTCATCTGCGGCAGGCAGGCTTCGAGAATGTCGCCGCCGACATTGTCGAAATAGACGTCGATGCCTTTGGGGGCTGCGGCACGCAACGCCTTGAACACGGCGCCGTCCTTGTAGTCCACGGCGGCATCGAAGCCGAGCTCGGTGGTCAGCCAGCTACACTTGTCCGTACCGCCGGCGATGCCGATCACGCGGCATCCCTTGATCTTGGCGATCTGCCCGACGATCGAGCCGACCGATCCCGCAGCCGCGGACACCACGACGGTCTCGCCTTCTCTGGGTTTGCCGATCTCCAGCAGACCGAAATAGGCGGTGAGGCCGGCGATGCCGAACACGCTGAGCAGATGCGTCATCGGCTCGAGCTTCGGCATCTTGGTGAGATGCTTTGCCGGCACCGCGGCAAATTCCTGCCAGCCGGTGTCGCCGAACACGATGTCGCCGGGAGCTAGCTCAGGCGCCTTCGAGCTGACGACCTCGGCGATGGCGCCGCCGGCCATCACGCTGTTGGCCTCCACCGCAGAACGATAGGTCGCGCCATGCATCCAGGCGCGGTTGGCGGCGTCCAGCGAGATGTAGCGCACGCGCAGCAGGGCCTCACCGTCCTTCGGTTCCGGCATGGCGCCGTCCACCATCTTGAAGTGCTCCGGGCCGAGCTTGCCGCTGGGTTTTTCGACCAGCAGGATCTGGCGATTGACGTTGCCGCTCATGGCGTTTCCCTCTTTGATCGTCTTGACGATTATTGATGCAGCCGTCGCAAAGAAAACGTGCAGGCCACATGCGTTGTGCGCTGCGTGAAGGCTAGATCGCGGCGCTCCATTTCACAACGGGAACATCCTGAAAACGCGATCACACGCAAAGCGTGTTGCGTCGCTATGATATCTGCGACATCATGAAGCGCCGGTGTACGTGGGGGTCAACGATGTCCAACAGGTTTACGCAATACATTCTGGCGGCGATGGTGCTCGGCATCATCATGGGGACGGCGATCTACAATTTCCTGCCGGATACCCGCGCCGAGTGGGCCTCTGCCATCAACCTGATCGCGATGATGTTCCTGCGCCTGATCAAGATGATCATCGCGCCCCTGGTGTTCGCGACGCTGGTCGGCGGCATCGCCCATATGGGCTCTGGCGCCAAGCTCGGACGCATCTTCGCCAAGACCATGGGCTGGTTCGTCAGCGCCTCCTTCGTCTCGCTGCTGCTCGGCCTCGTGATGGTGAACCTGTTGCAGCCCGGCGCGAATTTCCCGGGCACGCTGCCCGCGGCGGGCCAATCGACCGGCCTGCCGGTGTCGGCCTTCTCGATCGAGAAATTCCTGACCCATCTGATCCCGACCTCGATCGCGGACGCGATGGCGCAGAACGAGATCCTGCAGATCGTGATCTTCGCGGTGTTCTTCTCGGTGGCGATGGGCGCAATGCCCGAGCGCTCCAAGCCGATCCTGGCGATGATCGACGATATCGGCCACATCATGCTCAAGGTGACGAGCTACGTGATGCTGTTCGCGCCGCTCGCGGTGTGGGCCGCCATCACCGCGACGGTGGCCAAGAACGGCCTCGCCGTGCTCTGGAAGCTCGTCGTCTTCATGGGTGGCTTCTATCTCTCGCTGATGATCCTGTGGGCCATCCTGGTCGTGGTCGGCTTCATCGTGATCGGGCCGCGCTACAGCCATCTGCTGAAGCTGATCCGCGAACCCCTGATGATCGCGTTCTCGACCGCAAGCTCGGAGGCGGCGTACCCGAAGACGCTGGAGGGGCTCAACCGCTTCGGCGCCTCGTCGCGGATCTCGAGCTTCGTGCTGCCGCTGGGTTATTCCTTCAACCTCGACGGCACGATGATGTATTGCACCTTCGCCAGCGTCTTCATCGCGCAGAGCTACCACATCGACATGCCGCTCGGCACCCAGCTCGCGATGCTGGCGACGCTGATGATCACCTCGAAGGGCGTCGCCGGCGTGCCGCGCGCATCGCTCGTGGTGATCGCATCGACGCTGGCGCAGTTCAACATCCCCGAGGCGGGCCTGTTGATGATCATGGGCATCGACACCTTCCTCGACATGGGCCGCAGCGCCACCAACGTGATCGGCAACACGCTGGCGACCTCGGTCGTGGCCAAGTGGGAAGGCGAACTGGGGCCGGAGCATGCCATGGGGCCCGGCGACGCCGTGCCTGACGACATGATTCCCGGCGAAGTGCCCGCGATGGCCGGCCATGGGTAGGAGCGAACCATGGGCCGGATCGTGGCGAGGTCACTGACCTCAGGCTGCTTGTTGCTCGCGATGTCCCTGTTCGGGACGTCGGCGTTCGCCCAGACCGGCGGCGAAGGGCTCAGCCCGACGCTGGCGGCCGTCAAGAAAGCGCACGCCGTGCGGCTCGGCTATCGCGAGAGCTCGCCGCCGTTCTCCTTCCTCGACCAGTCGGGCCGTCCGATCGGCTACAGCCTCGAGCTCTGCGAGGCCATCGTCGAGGAGATCGGCGTCGAGGTCGACGATCCCAATCTCAGGATCGACTACGTCAAGGTGACCTCGGACGACCGCATCGATGCCGTGCTCCAGAACAAGATCGACCTGGAATGCGGCTCGACCACGGCCAATGCCGAGCGCGGCAAGCGCGTCGCCTTCTCGCCCCTGATGTTCGTCGCCGGCACCAAGCTGATGGTGCCGAAGGCGTCCAGCGTGCAGTCGTTGACCGATCTGAAGGGCAAGACCGTCGTGGTGACGAAGGGCACCACCAATGAGCAGGCGATCCAGGCCGCGGACAAGAAATTTTCGTTGGGATTGAACATCGCCGTCGGCGGCGATCACGAGCAATCCTACCAGATGCTCGCCGACGGCAAGGCCGATGCGTTCGCGACCGACGACATCCTGCTCTTCGGCCTGATCGCGCGCCACAAGGCGCAGGACAAGTTCCGCGTCACCGGCGATTATCTGTCCTATGATCCCTACGGCATCATGTTCAGGAAGGGTGAGCCGCAATTGTCCGCCGTGGTCGAGCGCACCTTCCGCAAGCTCGGCTCCAATCGCGATCTCGTTCCGCTCTACAACAAATGGTTCACCGCAAGGCTGCCCACAGGCGAACGCCTGAACGTGCCGATCTCGCTGCAGCTGGAAGAGGCGTTCAAGGCGATGGACGATTCCGCGGGCGCGAGTAATTAGCGGCGAGTCTCTCTTACCCTCCCCTGGAGGGGGAGGGTCGATCGCGCGCAGCGCGAGCGGGGTGGGGTGATCTCTCCACTCGGGCACTGTTGGATGTGGAGAGACCGTCACCCCACCCCGTCTCGCATCGCTGACGCGCTGCGAGCCGACCCTCCCCCTCCAGGGGAGGGTGGGCGCCTGCGCCTTGGCTATTTGCCGCCCTCCCCAAACACCCGATCCAGCGCCGCGTCATAGGTCGCCCGCACCAGCTCGGGATGCAGCTTGGCCAGCGCTTCCATCATCACGCCCGAGTTGATCTCCAGCACGCGCCAGCAGCCGTTCACGCGAACCACGTCGATCGAGGCAAAGACAATGCCGATGGCGCGCGCGGCATCGATCGCGAGCTTGACGCAGGCCGCGCGGGTCTCGCCGTCCTGCAGCAGCACCGGCTTCGCGCCGGCGTCGAGATTGTGCCGCCAGTCCGCGCCGCGCTGCTTGCTGTAGACGATCCGCGGCGCATCCTCGAGCAGCACCACGCGGACCTCGTCCTCGATCACCACATAGGGCGAGATCACGAGCCCTGTGCTCATCGAAAACACCTCGCCAGCCGCGTGGTCGAGCTCCGCCTCCGTCGTCACCTTGAACACCGAACGCCCCGAGGTTCCCTCGTTTGGCTTGACCACCACGCCTTGCGGATTGTCGCGCAGCAGGTCCAGCATCGCCTCACGCCAGGTCGCATCAACGACATTGCTGCCCAGCTTCGGATTGAGGAAGAGGCGATGGGGAATGCAGGGCACGCCCGCGAGCGCCAGCAGCTCGGCGGCGGCGGATTTGTCGTTGGCGAGGCGATGCGCGATGGCGCTGTTGAGGCCGATGTCGTAGCCGAAGGCGAAGCGCCGTGCCTCGCCGCGATGCATCGCGATCAGCCAGCCGCCGGCGCGGACATCGACCGCGATGCCGTGACCAGCACAATAACGCCGGATCGCCTGAACGAAGATTCGCTCGCTGCTCGCCAAGTCGTTCGTCCTGTCCTTGTCGTTCCCGTCGCCAAAAGCCGCAGAAATGCGGGCAACGGTGTCAATCCCGGGCGGAAATCAGAGCTATTCTTAATGAAATTCTCGCGAGCGCGACGGAAATTAAGTGCTGCATTCGAGCCCTGCAGGGAAAAGAAATTGCCCTCCCTGCGCGCCGGGCAGCAGATTCATTAATGATGCGGCCAATTCCGCCGCAAATGCCGGTTTGATCGGCATCAATTGCATCCGAAACGAGGTTGATTATTGGTCTCAATGGCGTAGATCACACACGCGAAATCCTCCGCCATGGCAATGGTGTCCGCCCGTTTTCAGGGCCGGGCCACGCTTTTGCCCGAAAAACCGCAATTATTCGGAATATCGAAAATCATGAGCGCGTTTTACCGAGAGAAGGTTCTTTCCGTCCAGCACTGGACCGACACGCTGTTCAGCTTCCGCGCCACGCGCGACACCGGCTTCCGTTTTCAGAACGGCCAGTTCGCCATGATCGGCCTCGAGGTCGACGGCCGTCCGTTGCTGCGCGCCTACAGCATGGCGAGCGCCAACCACGAGGAAGAGCTCGAGTTCTTCTCGATCAAGGTGCAGGACGGCCCGCTGACCTCGCGCCTGCAGAAGATCAAGGAAGGCGACACCATCCTGGTCGGCCGCAAGGCGACCGGCACGCTCATCACCGACAACCTCCTACCCGGCAAGCGGCTGATGCTGCTCTCGACCGGCACCGGCCTTGCGCCGTTCGCGAGCCTGATCAAGGACCCCGAGGTCTACGACCAGTTCGAGTCCATCGTGCTGGTGCATGGCTGCCGTCAGGTCTCCGAGCTCGCCTATGGCGAGAAGCTCGTCGCGAACCTTCGCGAGGACGAGCTGTTCGGGGAGCTGCTCGCGGACAAGCTGGTCTACTACCCGACCGTGACCCGCGAGCCGTTCAGGAACCGCGGCCGCATCACCGACCTCATCAACTCCGAGCAGATCTTCAACGACATCGGCCAAGGCCCGCTCGACATCGCAACCGACCGCGTCATGATGTGCGGCAGCCCGGGGATGCTCGAAGAGCTGAAGGTGATGTTCGAGAGCCGCGACTTCATCGAAGGCAGCGGCAACAAGCCCGGCCATTTCGTGATCGAGAAGGCGTTCGTCGAGCGCTGATTGTCTTTGTCCCCCTAGCGTGGGACGGCGTCGTCTCACACTCACTCGTCGTCCCGGACAAGCGCGCCCCAAGCGCGCGCCGATCCGGGACCCAGACCCACAGGGAGCAGTTTTGCGAAGGCTGGTAACCACCAGCTTTGCCCAACATCCCTTCCTGTGGTTATGGATCCCGGGTCTGCGCTGACGCTTGCCCGGGACGACAGCTGAATGCTTGAAATGCAGTTGTGGCCCATGCGCAGCCGTCAAGTGCTCCTGCGGGCCGCCGTCCCTCCTCCCCCTCATCCCTCTGCTGCACTGCAAAAGCCTATCCTCTCGGCTGATTGATTTGTCACGGCCGAATTCGCTAGCTTGAAACAAGGGCCGCGTCATATCCGTATGACAGGCGAGGGCGTATCGTACCGCCTCATGCTGGCGAGAGGATCGATCGTGGCCGACGACAACAAGACGCGGGAATCGCCCAACCATACATCCCCGAAGCGCCTGCCGCTGGCGGAGGAGGGGATCATGGAAACCCTGCTGCTGCCATTCTCGCCGCGCTTCATCGTGCTGACGATCTGCGCGGTGGTCACCGCGCTGCTGATCGGCATCGGGATCGTCGATCGCAAGATCTTCGACATCCTGCTGGTCCCGATCCTGATCTTCGGCGCGCTGACGCTGCTCGGCGTCCGCGATCTCCTGCAGAAGAGCCACGCGGTGCTGCGCAACTATCCGATTTCGGCGCATATCCGCTTCCTGCTCGAAGAGATCCGCCCCGAAATGCGGCAGTACTTCTTCGAGAGCGAGAAGGACGGCATGCCGTTCTCGCGCGATACCCGCGCGGTGGTCTATCAGCGCGCCAAGATGGAGCTCGACAAGCGTCCGTTCGGCACCCAGGAGGACGTCTATCGCGAGGGCTATGAGTGGATGCATCACTCGGTCTCGCCGAAGACGCATGCCCAGGAGAAATTCCGCATCAGCATCGGCGGGCCCGATTGCAAGCAGCCCTATTCGGCCTCGGTGTTCAACATCTCCGCAATGAGCTTCGGCGCGCTCAGCCCCAACGCGGTGCGCGCGCTCAATGCCGGCGCCAGGAAGGGCGGCTTCGCGCACGACACCGGCGAGGGCGGCGTCAGCCCCTATCACCGCGAGATGGGCGGCGACATCATCTGGGAGATCGGCTCCGGCTATTTCGGTTGCCGTCATCTCGACGGCAGCTTCGATCCCGAAGCGTTCGCACGCGTCGCCGGCGACGACCAGATCAAGATGGTCGAGCTCAAGGTCAGCCAGGGTGCCAAGCCCGGCCATGGCGGCGTGCTGCCGGCGGCAAAGGTTTCGGAGGAGATCTCGAAAATCCGCGGCGTCGCGATGGGCGAGGATTGCATCTCGCCGGCCTCGCATCGCGCCTTCTCGACGCCCGTTGGCATGATGCAGTTCATCGCGGAGATGCGCCGTCTGTCCGGTGGCAAGCCGGCCGGCTTCAAGCTGTGCATCGGCCATCCCTGGGAATTCCTGGCGATCTGCAAGGCGATGCTTCAGACCGGTATCTATCCGGATTTCATCGTGGTCGACGGCAATGAAGGCGGCACCGGCGCGGCGCCGCTGGAGTTCATGGATCATCTGGGCATGCCGATGCGCGAGGGCGTCAATTTCGTCCACAACGCACTGATCGGCATCAATGCGCGCGACCGCATCAGGATCGGCGCGTCCGGCAAGATCGCCACCGCCTTCGACATGGCGCGCGCGATGGCGATCGGCGCAGACTATTGCAACTCGGCGCGCGGCTTCATGTTCTCGCTCGGCTGCATCCAGTCGCTGAGCTGTCACACCGACCGCTGCCCAACCGGGGTGGCGACGCAGGATCCGACCCGTGCGCGCGCGCTCTATGTGCCGCTCAAGATCGATCGCGTGCACAATTATCACCACGCGACGCTGCACTCGCTGACCGAGCTGATCGCCGCGGCCGGGCTCGAGCATCCGCAGCAGCTGCGCCCGATTCATTTCAGCCAGCGCACATCGACCACCGACGTGAAGTCCTTTGCGCAGCTCTATCCGGCGCTGCGTCCGGGCGAGCTGCTCGAAGGCACGGAAGACCCGCGCTTCCGCGACGCCTGGCGGATGGCGCAGGCCGACACGTTCCAGCCGGCGCTGTAGGCGCGGCGCTCGCCCCACCGCGATGCCGGCCCGCGCAAGGCACGTCGCGAGCGGCGCGGGCCTTTAACATTTGGTTCAGCTTTGGGTGTAAATTGTGCCCATGGACGAACGGCGCGACAAGGCAAGGCATCGCGTGCTGAAGGCCGGAACGATCGAGTTCGGCGGCGGCGCGATCGACTGCACCGTGCGCAATCTGTCCGACACCGGCGCCGCGCTCGACGTCACCAGTCCCCTCGGCATTCCCGAACATTTCACCCTGTTCGTCCAGGCCGACGGCACGCATCTGTCCTGCACCGTGGTCTGGCGCAAGGAGAAGCGGATCGGCGTGAAGTTCGGGTGAGGTGACTTGGCGCGAGCTATCGCTCGATTCACCCCGTCTCGACCTCGCTCAACCGGCTTGCCAAGATCTTGTCGATACGCCGTCCGTCGAGATCGATCACCTCGATATGCCAGCCGCCGAAGTCGAAGGCGTCGCCGGCGTCCGGCAGCGCGCTGAACTGTTGCAGCACGAGGCCCGCCACCGTGTTGTAACGGTGCGGCGGCAATTCGACGCCGAGCAACTCGCCGAATTCGTCGACCGGCATCCAGCCGGAGATCAGGAACGAATCGTCTGCGCGCTTGACATAAGCCGGCTCCGGCGGTCCCGCTTCCGAATGGAAGGCGCCGACGATCGACTCGAGGATGTCGGCGGCCGTCACCATGCCTTCGAAGCCGCCATATTCATCATAGACGAAGCCGACGTGGACCGGAGCGGTTTTCAGGATGGTCAGCACGTCGCGCGCGTCTGCCGACGCCGGAATGCCGGGCGCCTCGCGCACCAGCGCGCGCAGGTCGGGCTCGCGTTCGTTCATATAGGCGACCAGGAGGTCCTTGGCCTGGAGCACGCCGATCGGCTTGTCACGGTCGCCGTCGGAGACGGGAAAGCGCGAATGCGGGCTGCCCGCGATGATGGCCCGGATGGCGGCGGGATCGTCGTTCAGATCGATCTCGTCGACCTCCGTGCGCGGCGTCATGACCGCGCCGACAGGCCGGTCGCCGAGCCGCATCACGCCGGCAATCATCTCCTTCTCGCCGGGCTCGAGCACGCCTGCGCTCTCGGCTTCGCTGACGAGGTGATGGATCTCGTCCTCCGAGACCTTCTCCTCGGCCTTGCCGCCGCGGCCGAGCAAGGTGAGGATCAGCTTGCCGGAGAGGTCGAGCAGAAAGACCAGCGGCAGCGAGACCTTCGCGAGCACGTGCATGGCCGGCGCAACTCTCACCGCGACGCTTTCGGGGTCGCGCAGCGCCACCTGTTTCGGCACCAGCTCGCCGACGATCAGGGTGGCGTAGGTGATGAGCGTGACGACGATGCCGACGCCGACGATGTCGGCAATGCCGGAAGACAGGCCGAGCTCGATCAGCCATTGCGTCAGCCGCTGTCCGAGTGTCGCGCCCGAGAACGCGCCGGAGAGCACGCCGACCAGGGTGATGCCGATCTGCACCGTCGAGAGGAACTTGCCGGGATCGGCCGCCAGCGTCAGCGCCCGCTCGGCACCGCGCACGCCCTTGGCGGCAAGCAGCGACAGCCGCGCCGGGCGGGACGAAACCACGGCCAGCTCGGACATGGAGAGCAAGCCGTTGATGACGATCAGGACGACGACGATGACGAGTTCCAGCGAGAGCATGATGTTCCGGAGGTAAGCCAGTGTGGCCGGACGGCGGCACAAGCCTTGATATAGGTATTCGGCGAGGAAGTGCCGGCAATTCTGCGCATTCGTACCGCTGGGAACCTGTGTCCCATGCGTCTCAAGAGCCCTCCGCGACGCCCTGACGCTCCGCGGAACTACGGATCGTTGCTTAACGACCCCTTAGTGGCGGCCGGGTAGGTTTTCGCCATTGCAGAAATCTATTCGGGGGACCCAAGATGCGCATCGGGAAACTTTTCGCGCTGTCGATGCTGACGGTGACGGTCTTCGCAGTCATCCTCGGCGCCGAGGTGCTGATACCCCAGACGCGCATCTTCACCAACCGCTCCGACGCGATCAAGACCGTCGATGCCTTCGGTGCGATGCTGACGGTCAGCCAGCACGTCGCCGGACTTCGTGCGCCCTACATCACCCCCATCTTCCAGGAAGGTGCGGCAACGCCGGCTCAGACCGAAGCTGCCACGAAGGCGGCGAAAGCGGCCGATGCCGGATTCGAAGCCGCAAGGCGCGCGCTCATGGTGGTCGATGACAGTGCAGCGATGATCGAAACCCTGGACCGCGCCGGCCGCCGGCTCAAGGACGTCGCCACGGCGGCAGATCGCGCGATGAGCGTTCCCCTGGCGGCGCGCGACAGCGCTGTGGTCAAGGGCTTCCTGCCTGCAGTTGCCGAGGTTATCAACAACATCGAGCCCATCATGAACCGGCTCGAAGGACACGTCGTCAATGCCGATTCATCGCTCGCCGCGCTCTTGAGCCTGGCGCGAACCGCGCAGGATCTGCGCGTTTCGGCCGGCAGCCGTGCCGCCACATTGTCGCCGGCGCTGTCCGCGCGCCGTCCGCTCGTGGCCGCCGAATTCTCGCTGATGGACCGCATGCAGGGACGTGTGGAAGCCGACCGCGAGCGCATCGAAGCCGGTATGGAGCAACTCGGCAATCCGCCCCGCATCGCCACGACGCTGAAGGCGGCGACGGAATCCTATTTTGGACAAGCAGCCTCGGTCGTAGAGAAGGAGATGCCTGCGGCGAAGAGCGACGGCAAGTACGGCATCACCGCCGACGAGTTGGCGAAGGTTATCGTGCCGGCCATCCAGATGTTCTACGGCGTGCGCGACGCTGCGCTGGCCGAAGCGGCCGAGCGCGCCTCGGCTGCGCGCAGCGGCGCCTTGGCGATGCTCGCGCTGGCGGGGGTCGCCGTGCTTGCCCTGCTCGGAACGCTCGCCGGCGTGACCATGATGCTGCGCAGCCGCGTGGTGACGCCGCTCGGCCGGATCGCGGACGTGATCGGCAAGCTCGCCGCCGGACAGCACGAGGTCGAGATCCCCGCGACGGGGCGCGATGACGAGATCGGCCAGGTGGCGGGCTCGCTGCAGCACTTCAAGGATTCGCTGCTCGCCAAGAAGGCCGCCGACGAGGCGGCCGCGGTCGAGGCCGACGCGAAGCTCCGGCGCAGCCAGCGCATGGACCAGGTCGCGCGCGACTTCGAAGCCATGATCGGCGATGTGATCAACACGGTGTCGTCGGCCTCGTCGGAGCTGGAAGCGTCCGCGGGAACGCTGACGAGCGCGGCCGATCAATCGGAAAAGGTCACCGCGACCGTCGCGGCCGCCTCCGAACAGGCCTCCACCAACGTGCAGACCGTCGCCGCGGCAGCCGAGGAGATGGCCTCGTCGGTCGACGAGATCAGCCGGCAGGTCCAGGACTCCGCGCGCATCGCCGGCGAAGCGGTGCAGCAGGCAGGGCGGACCAACGACCATGTCGGCGAGCTCGCCCGGGCCGCGGGACGGATCGGCGACGTCGTCGAGCTCATCAGCCAGATCGCAGGCCAGACCAATCTTCTGGCCCTCAACGCCACCATCGAGGCGGCGCGTGCTGGCGAGGCCGGGCGCGGCTTCGCCGTCGTCGCCTCCGAGGTCAAGGCGCTGGCCGAGCAGACCGCCAAGGCCACCGGCGAGATCAGCCAGCAGATCTCTGGAATCCAGACCGCGACGGAGGAGTCCGTCGGTGCCATCAAGGCGATCGGCGACACCATCACCCGCATGTCCGAGATCGCATCCGCGATCGCCTCGGCGGTCGAGGAGCAGGGCGCCGCGACGCGGGAGATCTCCCGCAACGTGCAGCAGGCCGCGCGCGGCACCCAGCAGGTCTCCGCCAGCATCGTCGACGTGCAGCACGGCGCGAGCCAGACCGGATCGGCCCCCCCCCAAA
>NZ_LFJB01000116.1:0-27830 GCF_006658625.1 Bradyrhizobium sp. UNPF46 | reverse complement strand
GCTCCGACATCAAACTTCCGACCAAGGTCCAACCCAAACGCCAATCAGCAACGAATTTGCCGGTTTTTCAGCAGACTGCTAGAAGCTTATCCCAAGCCTGCTCTTGCTTAGCCGTTGGCCGAATCGTCGGCGTGATTGTTTTCATTCTTCAGGAAATTGAAACCAGCCACGGCCACTTGTTCGCCAAGGCTGGTCAAGTCGATTTTTTCTCCGAACTTTTTTGGAAGGACCTTGGAAAGATACCACTTGCGGGTATCGACGCGAAGGCGGGAGCGTTGGATGTGCTCGTTGTCGAGAACGGTATAAGTCTCGCCGTCCTGCCGCTCGCGCTCTATGTAATCGTTTGAGCCGTCGTCGGCGATCTCTAGCAGCTCCTCGAACATCAATTCCGCTTGGATATTGCGGGCCTTCTCGTATTGCTCCCAAAACTCCTTCTTGTCCTCGTCAAGTAGCCACCGAAAAATGGTGGAAGCTGATGGCATGTTGTCGTCTTTGACGATGGTACGGATGCTCTCGCCCTCTGCGATGCGCTCGCAGATTTTGGCACCCAATGTCTTGGTGAATTTGGTCGGACGGCCAATAGCCATCCACAGATTGTATCACTTACGACATGCAATCTCTAATATTTGATGCAGCCCTACCGAAATAGGACTGTCACTAGGAAAACGAGAATTAGTTTGAGCATAGGAATTTATGAGGACTCGAACCCCTAGAACCGCCGAGGAAATATCCAAACAAACAAATCTTCGAAGTTTACGTCGCTCGGAGAGTCGAACATGCGTTGCTGGTGCGCCGTTTTTTGCAAAACTTAGATGAGTAACCGGTTTTTCCGAATCTAGCCGTATTTTACTACATCTAGTGGGTCTTCGGCACTTTGAGCGCTTTATGTGGTATTAATGATTCGTACTTTTTGTGTACTTTTACGCCTGTTACCAAGATCCTTACTAAGAGTTGCGCGGTTGTAGTCATGTGATTCAGTTGCAAGGACGCGGATTCGGTGTATGTGAGTCAGGTACCCACTCAGCATGACGTGCAACCGTTTCGGCACATTTAGATTATACGTTGCACGAGAGACGGCAGGTATAGAGCGGCTATCCTTACTTTCTGGAATGACGAGTTGCGATGTTTGCGTCGCGACTGAGGGCCTTGGTATGCCCTTTTGGAGAGAGTCCATGAGCAGTGAAAGCGACGGACAAGAGCTGACGTTCAACCTTCCTTTCCTGAAGGTTGTTGCGAAGGGAAGCGCTGCGATCCAAGCGGTCTGCAAGCCCGTTTTGATAATCGCGGTAGCTCTCGCCCTGGCAATTATCATTCTCGCTCTCAGCTATTCGCACCCCGAATGGCAGAGTCTGGTCATGCGCCCGTTCTCTTGGTTCAAAAAGCTTTTCTAAGCAGGCGCAATCTTTGCTCAGGCGAGGGTTTTGAGTCAGGACTTTTCTCTTAGAGGTTCAACTTTACTACCTCATCGATCGAGCGGACCACATGATATTGGGCACCCGCCCTTTTCACATATGCCTCGAAGTCGATTTGCTCAGGTGACTGCTTTCCGTCCTCTCTCTTCACTTCTAGGAAAATAGCTTGGCCGTCCTTCACAACGAGAATGTCTGAAAGTCCTAAGCACGCGTATTTTCCCATCTTACGAAATTGCAGGCCGCCTTTCCTGTCGCGATACAGCGCTGGGATGTTGTTCAGGCGGACGAAGAATACTCCACTTAGAGTCAGGTATTCGCAAATCGCCGATTGTATCTCTGTCTCTTTCGTTCTCGCCATGACGCCCGATGCAAGGGGTGATGCAAGGGGTCTAGGGTTGCATCAGGCGCTTCCAAACTATGCCGACGTTTCCATCGGGCGTCATGTGGGGAACTAGCTCTATTCTATCAGTCGGAAATCCGAGAAACTCGCATACTATGTGGAAAACAGAGAGGTCGTAATGGCTGATATCGACGATGCATTAGCAATAGTCCGCTTGGGCGGCGACCGCGGATCTCAAGTTTTCGTCCGAATGGCGAAAGAGTTCTATCTAAAGACCGGTACCAGTGGCCTTGCCAGCTGGGTACACGAGGCATTCCGCGAATTACCACAAGCAGAACAAGAGGCATTGGTCTGTGTCGGCTTGGAAGCAATGATAAGGGAAATGACCGGTCAGACAAAAAGAGAAACCCCGCATTGACGCGGGGCTTACCGCACTGGTCGAGCACTGCGCCGACTTGAACGGCATACAGGGCGTTCCCGACATTCCCCAACCGCAAGCAACCGTTCGCCACGGGCTCAGCTCTACGATCGTCATGATGGGAGGCGGTCGGCCGTCTTAGACAAGCACGGTCAGTTTGAATGCAGCGGCTACGGGGCAGCAGCGGATTGATCGATTTATGGGGACAAGAACGGTCCAGTGTTAGTATAGCGCCTCGCAACCTATCGAAAGCGTGATGCAACGCTCTCCCGCGAACCTGCCGATATGCCAATGGAAGAGGATATCTGCGTACGCAAAGACGCCTTCGCTGTGGTCGTCCATGGTGAAGTGCGATGCCTTGCTCATGCGAAGCAACGCCCGCGCTCGCATCTCCTTTGGGAGCAGGTAGACGGATGGCGACAAGAGAACGATGCCGCCGATGAATTCGGTGCGGAGCAAATCGTTGATGCGGATGGTGGTCTGTTGGTCCATCCCGAGTTTGTATCGGGACGCTTCGAAGCTGTAACCGTTGGCTATGAAGCACCATGCGGCGCTAGGGGGTACTGAGTGTTACAGTGCTGAATGAAAAAAAGCCGCCCATATTTTCAGGGCGGCAGTTGGGGAAAACTTAGAACAGTTCGATGGTCTCTACCCTCTTCTCGTCGCACAGCGCGGCGAGCATTTCGAGGGATTGAGGCGTGATCGGCGCAAGGAACGCCACGACGTTCTCCATTCCGGCTTCGAAGGCCGTAAGCACCTGAAGCGGATCTCGGACGAGGTACAGCTCCCCTTCCCCCACACGATCGCCGCCGAAGATAACCGAGTGCGGGTCGAAGCCGTTTGGGAATAGGAGCTTGGGCGATTGCTCGTCTGAGACAGCTATCCCGACATACGCCAGAAGCGTTCCCTGCCGGTCATGAATCGGGACGGCGAACCTGCCGCGCATAATTCCCTTCGGAGCAAACCCTGCGCCCCACGCTTTGCAGGTGGCTTCTGAGACCCCTAGCCCCCCGACTGCCTCTGTGTACTGAAGGTAGTCGAGGGGCTTCAACTCCCGAGTTTGTTGGACTGCGGGGCTGGGGGCCGTATTGGACGCTACCGAAGCCGTTCTAGGCTCGGCTGTCCCAAGCTGTTGCTCGATATACAGCGCGGCTTCGCGTTGCGTCATGTCCCGGATATGTGCGACGAGGCTTATCACGTCGCCGCCCTTACCTTGGGCGAAGCAGTAGTAGCTCCGCTTGTCGCTGTTGAGTGCAAGTGCCCTATCTCCTCCCTGTCGGCACGTCGGGCACGGCCCCCTATATTGCGGGCCGTTCTGCTTGAGCGTGAGATTGAGGATCGGAATCAGTTGCTCGATGCGCACCCGCTCTTTCAAACGGGCGAAGTCTACGTATGCGGCTTCCGTCATGATCATCTCCTGTGAATGAGCAAGCCGCTTGTCATTCTACCGCGTGCTATAATCGCGCGAGATGCAGAGTGTGGAATGTCGAGTGGAGCGGCGAATAGATCGAAACCGCTACGTCCTAGTTGACTGGCCTGTTTCTCGTTCGTGCATCACCGCCTGTTGCACGCAGGCGCGCTCCACCCGGCATTTCACAAATATCGAATGTGGATGGGGGGAGAATGGGCCTAATACGTCGTGTCTGGTACGAGACGGCCTACTTGTCTCAGAACTTAAGTACCGTATCTGAGCTGAAACTAGCGACGTTGCTCCCCACCCGCGTTCGATTCATATGTACATTCGCGGGAGAAAGAGGAGATACTCAGTGAGTACATCACAACAGCGGCGATTGCCGTTGCCCGACAAACGCGATGTAGCGTTTGTAGTTCGGGCCAAAACCGGCCCTGGTCCTCGTGACTGGTCGCCCGTAGGAGTCGCGTTCGTTCGCAAGAATGACGAGCCTGGCTTCACCATCAAGCTCAATACCTGGCCCATCGACACGGCCAACTTCAAGGGAGCGCTCGTGCTCGTTCCACCGTTCGTCACCGACGACGAACCTATCGACGAATGATTTCGTCACCTCGGGGCGGGCTTCGGCCCGTCCTTTCTATTTGGCTCCCAACTCCCCAAGAATGTCGAGCGAAGGGTTCCCAACGCGCTGCCACGGCTCCGTCAGCATGAAGCCCGTGGGCTTCGGGAAATAGTCGATAGATGCGAACTCACGCACAAATTTGAAGCCAATGTGAGCCGAACCTTTTCCACCCGTTCGTTCTTCAAGAATCGTCATCATTTCTTGCATTTCGTGTTCGCTGATGGCGACAAACAGCGTTACCGCGCTCGGAATGCCGAGCTGGCGCTGGTAGGTGCGATTGCGATGCAATTCGAGCGCCGCCAGTATCTTTTCATTTATGGTCTGCCTCACCGTCTTCTCGGGGTTACGCGTTTCGGTCCCGCGGTCTACTTCGATGCCGGCGACGAACAACCGGGCCGTCTTTCCGCCTTCCGGTGTATAAGCTATCGCGAACGGCTTGGTGTCGTGAACAGTGTCTCGGTCTACCTCGACCAGCTTGTTTAGGCGTGGCGTCCGATAGCTGAACTGCGTAGAGAAGTGGAACGGTGTCGTCGAACGCTTGGTCTCTGCTGGGCAAGACGGATGAGCCAAGATGTCCCGGTGTGTCACTAGCGATAGGGCGGCGTTGGCGTTCACACCCAGGGCAAAAGACGCTTCGACGAGGCAGCGCGCGGACTTATGTTTGATGTGGTCATTGCCACGGGCAAACGGACGATAGAGTCCTGCGTCCTTCAAGACCTGCTCACCCCATGCGGACAGCGAATAGATGGCAGGTCGATAGCGTGCATTGTGTGTTTCCCAAGAACCAGGCGGACATTCGATGACGCCTGCGCGATGCCGCAAATCGGTAAGGCGATTGATGGTGTATTCGGTAGAGAGGCCGGCGAGTGCAGGGATGTAGGTGCTCGGGAGGCACTCAAAATCTTGTAGCAGATCGAGAACACGTAAGTCGTTCTTGGTTATGCGAAATGATCTATTGCCCCGTACCGTGTTGTCGAAGCGTGAAACGCGTTTTAGTGAATCGACTTTTTGCATATCTCGAGATTGGAAGTCGACCACACCGCTGTCAAAGGCAAGCATGAGCGACCTTGAGTACAGATGTTCTGAAATGAAGCGCCCTGAGACGCTGAATAATTATACTACCAATCTGTTGAGGCCAGCGGGCTTGGCTTGTTCTCGGCCTGTGGCTTGGTGCGTTTTGGGGCCACTAGGATAGCCTGCGGCTGCGCTGAGGGTTCGTCGATTGGGGCAGATTGCCGCTCTGACCGCTGAACAATGAAACCGTACTCATCCCGCATCCGCTGGCGAATTGCCGTCTGTTGGTCGGCGGTCATGTGCGGCAGGTCTTCCATGTTCCGATACGGTACCTTTAGCGCTACAGCGTGGGGCGTGAGGTCGCGCACGAAGGCAGCGAACGTGCCGCGCGGGAGGCTGTGCAGGAACTCCGGCTCGCAGCGCAGCTTGGGAGCCAGGAATTTCGCCTCGTCGTCGCTGTTTGCGAACCGGATGGCGCAATTGGACATTGCGCTCAAGACATTGGGATTGGTGATTTGGTCGGTGCGCTGGTGGGCCAAAATCAGGGCGATCTTTTGCGACCGGCACTCGTCCAGGATGGTCGCTAGCTTCTGGTCGTTACGCACCCATTGGCACTCGTCCAAGTAACAATAGACGGGGAGTTTTTCAGAAGGTTTCAGCGTTGAACGCGCCTGAGCGGCCCCGAGGATAAGGGCCAGGAAGAAGCGCTGATAGAACTCGCTACCGTCGTCGCCAAGTTTCGCTTTGCTGGCATCGATTAGAACAATTTTGCCAGTGTCCATTGCCTCCTCGATCTTCAGCCGAGTGGTCGGCGAGGCGAACATGGCGCGCATGGTGTCATTGGTAAGAATGAAATCAAGACGCCAGATTATCTGGCTCCGCGTCTCCGCGTATGTCTTGGCGTAAAAGCCGTGCACTTTGTCTTCAAAGAACGAGCGCAGGCGGTCATCCAACCGCTCTATCTCCGCCTTTGTCAGACCGTCTGCTAAGACGCGCTTCAACGTCTCGATGGTTGGATGCTCGAATGCTTGGAGCATCGAGGGAAGCACCTGCCGGAACAGGGCGGATTGTAGGTTTGTGAATTTGGCTTCGAGTAGACCTGAGAGTATGTATTCGATGAGCGCGATGGTGTGTGGGATATTCTCGCTCGGCACGTCGAGCGGATTGAGGGCAAGCGGGTGAGCGCTATCGGGCTCGATAAGCACCAGCCGGTCGGCAACGGCCGCCATATTTTTTATCGGATTGATAAGGTCGCCTTTGCTGTCCATGACGATGATAGACGCATGGCGCGGGAGGTCGTCGAGAAACATTGAATGTAGGAGCGTCGTCTTACCCCGTCCGGGCGGGGCGATAATCCAATGGCCCGAGAAGCGGGTCTCATCAGAGAAACTGAACGGAATTAGCGCGTCAAAGATCTGCTCAAGGGGCGTGTCTTTGAGATAGCCCGAAAGGATCTCTTGCGGTTCACCCCCGTGCTCTTCGGGCAGGATAAGCTTTTGAGAACCCTTGTTTGCATCGACGTACGGAACACCCGATAGCTGATGCATATTGCGGTCGATTTGCCCCCGCAATGCATCGAATAAGCCCGCGGTCCTTGCCTCTTGCGAATAGAAGGCGGACAGAAAATCCTGAATCACTTTGCCAGGCTTGTCCAAGACATCAATAATCGAGACACTAAAAGCGGATTTTGCGTCCGATTGTATTGCTTCGTGGAAATCGGCACGCGAAAGCATGGCTGTAGTTGGAAGAGCGCGCATGAAACGACTGAATGCCTCGAAGAAGGTTACTTCAATCTTCTTCGGGAGCGCGACATCTCGCGACCGAGCTGCACGCCGTTTCATCGCATCGCGCCAACGGGCGATATCCATTGGATCATTCGAGAGCGGCTCAATCATTCCGCCCGTAAGTTCCTCGGCTTCATAGAGTGATTGAAGTGCGGCTCCGGCTGCGTGCACAATGCTAGGAACTGGTAGTCTTTCCTCACGTGCAATAACCGCTTCTACAAATGTCCTGAACGCGTTGTCACGGAATGCAATTGGTGACGGCGCTTTCGGTGGCGTTTCTAGTTCAGCCTTTATTTCTGCCTCTCGCAAAGCGACTTGCTGTTGTTCCCGTTGCACCTCTAACTTTCGATGTATGAGCCAACCGCCCCCTATGACGAGCACTACGGGAACGACAAAGATTCCGATGTAGATGAGAGCAACGACAATAGCGATACCTCCCATCGCGTATAGGACGAATGCGACCGGGGCGGGCATGCACTACAGGTCGAGCGTTGTTGAGGTCGGAGCGTCCGCTGCCTTGAGTTTTTGTTTGAGAAGCTTGAACTGCTCGGTCAGCTCTTGAATCGCCTGCTGAGCTTCGGCCTGGCTATCGTATGACGGAATCATGGTACCACCGAGCGGCTTCAACAGACGCCCCACTTTGATGTGGTAATGTGTGTCTTCTTGGATTCGCAGCCCGTCCGTGTCGCGAGAATTGATTGGGTGCGAATAGAATATGTGGTCGGCTAGACCGAGTTTAGTGATGGCCGCCTTCTCTTCCTCTGAGAACTCTACAGCGATGATGACCTGTTTTACCGGTATCGTTTTAAAAATCCCGAGTCGTAGAGAACCGTCTCGAATATCCATTTGCACTTTCATTATGCCCCCCAGAAAAGAAAGCGGCCGGGGAATGCATTCCCCGGCCGTATGCTCTCTACGCGAGAGCGTTCCAATCTTCAGTCACATTCAGGCCGTGCGCTTCCAAGTAAGCTAGGACTTCAGTCACGCGCCAATGTGGTCGGGAGTTCCTATGCTTTCCAAGTTTGTGACACCGTGGAAACGGATCGTCTGCATACTTGGGATCGAACATAAGTCGCCACGTATGAGCGCGGGAAATCCTCCATCCCAACTCACTTCGTAAGCCCTTCCAGTCCACAATGAGTGGTCTCTTAGACATGCAACGTCTCCTGAGTAGGAGAGCGTGCACGCCCTCGGTTTCACCACCGATGGACACTGCGATGCTATGCTCGACTTTGGTCCGTTTCAAACTGATTCAGGAGAAACACAAGGGCGGAGCAAAAACGGAGCAAAAACGAAGAAAGCGGGAGACTCCCTCCCGCTAAGCTATTGAAATATTGGCGATCCCGGCATGACTCGAACATGCGACCTACGGTTTAGGAAACCGCCGCTCTATCCGGCTGAGCTACGGGACCGCGGAACCCGCCGATGAGGCAGGTTGCCTGGAGCTGTACATATCAAAGCGAGCGCAGGATCGGAAGCCCTCGCTTTGGTCAATGGGCAAAGAAGCGCCGATCCTACGCCCTGATATTGTTATCCTTCACCACCTTGCCCCAAGTGGCGACCTGCTTGTCGAAGAAGGTCTTGAAGGCGGCGCCGTCCTGGAGCAGCAGCGTCATGTGCTGCGTCTCCTTCAGCTGGGCGGCGGTCGCGGGCTCGCTCAGGATTTCCTTGGACGCCGCCGCGAAGGCTGCGACGACATCGGGCGGCGTGCCTGCAGGCGCGAAGATGCCCCACCAGGCCAGCGTCTCGAAATCGGGAAAGCCCGCCTCGATCGCGGTCTGCGTGTCGGGCAGGGCCGGCAGCCGCTCGCGGCCGAGCTGCAGGACCGGGTGCAGCATGTTGGTGCCGAGCTGGGCGGCGACCAGCGCCGCCGATCCCGCGATGAGATCGACATGGCCGCCGAGCACGTCGTTCATGGCCGGGCCGCCGCCGCGATAGGGCACGTGCATGATCTCGACACCGGCCTTGCTGCCGAGCACGGTCATGGCGAGATGGCCGAGCGTGCCGATGCCGACGGAGGCATACTTCACCGCCCCAGGCGTCGCCTTGCAGGCCGCCACCACGTCGGCAAAGGACTTGTAGGGGCGGCCGGCACCGGCCGCGATGACGTAAGGCGCGGTGCCGATCAGCAGTACCGGCATCAGCTCGCGTTCGACGTCGACCGGCGGCTTGTCCAGGATCGACGGGATCACCGCATGGGAATCGAAGGTGACCAGGAACGAGGTGCCATCTGCCGGGCTCTTGGCGACCTGCGCAGCTCCAAGCGCACCGGCGGCACCTGATTTGTTCTCGACCACGACGATGCGGTTGAGTTTTGTCTGCAGGCTGGCCTGCAGCAGCCGCGCCATCGCATCGGTCGAGCCGCCCGGCGGAAACGGCACCACCAGCGTGATCTTGCTTCCTTGCGCCATCGCCGGCGTCAGCGCGAGAATGGCCGGCGCGGCGAGCAGCGCCCGTCGTGTGATCGTCATGGTCCCCTCCCTTTTGCTTTCAGCGCCCGGCTTTTTGCTCTTTGGCGCGTCTTACGCGGTCCCGAAACCGGACCCCGCTTTCTTGTATTCTGGCCGAGGCGGACTGAAGATGTCCAGCACCCGGGCGCCGTCGGGGCCGGCGCGCATGGTGTGCGGCACGTTGCCCGGGGTGCGCCAGAAATCGCCTTTCTTCACGGCGATCTCCTCGTCGCCCTGGACGCGGATCGCGGAGCCGTCGAGCAGCACGCCCCACTGCTCCTCGGGGTGGTGGTGCAGCGTGCCTTGCGCATGCGGGGCCAGCGTCACCACCGACAGCATCGCCTGCTCGCCGGAGAAGATGCGCGTGGTCACCCCTGCGGCGAGTTCGCGGAACAGCCCGTCGCCGGGGTTATCGATATTGTGAAACTCGTCCTTCTGGCTCAAATCGTCCTCCCCTGCCTTCGTCTTTGATCAAGACTTGCCATACGAGCCCTGATAGCGGCCCTCGCGGATCGCCTTCATGGTCTCCTCTTCGCGCGCGACCTGGGCGCGCACGGCTTCCAGCAGCGTGGCGGCGCCCGCGGCAGGGAACGACACCACGCCGTCCTCGTCGCCGACGACGATGTCGCCGGGCGAGATCACGCTGCCGCCGATCGTCACGGGCACGTTGATCTCGCCGGGGCCGTTCTTGTAGGGACCGCGATGGATCACTGCGCGGGCGTAGCAGGGAAAGTCGTCGGCCGCGAAGGCCGCGACATCGCGGATCGCACCGTCGATGACGTAGCCTTCGGCTTTGCGCCACTGCGCGATGTTCTTCATGATCTCGCCGACCAGCGCGCGGGTCTCGTCGCCGCCGCCGTCGACCACGATGACGTCGCCGGGGCCGACCAGCTCGAGCGCGCGGTGGATGGCGAGATTGTCGCCGGGGCGGGTGCGCACGGTGAAGGCCGTCCCCACCAGCTTGGCGCCGCGATGATAAGGCCGCAGCCCGACCGCGCCCGGCAGCCGCGCGAGGTTGTCCGATATGACCGAGGTCGGCGCCCCGCGAAAGCCCTCGATGATCTCGGCCGGCGGCTTTGCCACGCTGTTCGCTGCGATGGTGATCGTCATGTCCAAAAGTCCTTCCGTCGATTAGTCGGCGTGCGCCCGCGCCTTCGCCGGCATGATCCGGAAGGCGCGCCCTTCCTTCATCCACGCCGCGCGTTCGTCGCGCAATAGTGTTCTGCGAACCTTGCCCGAATCGTCGCGCGGCGGAGCGCTGACGATCTCGAAGCTCTCGGGGTGCTTGTAGCGGCTGAGCCGATCCTTCAGGAAATCCGCCATGCCGTCAGCGATCGTCTGGCCATCCGTATCCGCCTCCGGCTCGATGATGGCGTGCACGCGCTGGCCCAATTCGGGATCTGGCAATCCCACCACCACGCAGGACCGCACGCCGGGCGCTTCGGAGACGGCCGCCTCCACCTCGGCCGGATAGATGTTGGCGCCGCCGCGCAGCACCATGTCGGCGAGGCGGTCGCCGAGATAGAGATAGCCCTCCGCATCCAGCCGGCCGATGTCGCCGAGCGATTCCCAGCCGTCGCTGCGGCGCTTCGGCTCGGCGCCGAGATAATGATAAGTGGCGTCCTTGCCGTCATTGTTGAGGAAATAGATCTCGCCGGTCTCGCCGGGCGCGACGTCCTTGCCGTCCTCGCCGATGATGCGAAGCTTCGCCATCTCGCCGATCTTGCCGACCGAGCCCTTGTGCGTCAGCCATTCCGTGCCCGAGATGATGCAGGCGCCCTGCCGCTCGGTGCCGCCATAGAGCTCCCAGATCCGCTCGGGCCCGAGCCAGGCGATCCAGTTCTCCTTCAGCCACGGCGGCATGGGAGCGGCCATGTGGAAGACGGTCTGCAGGCTCGACAGATCATAGGCATTGCGCACATGCTCCGGCAGCGCCCAGATCCGGTGCATCATGGTCGGCACGAAATTGACCCATTGCACGCGCTCGCGTTCGATCTGCCGCAGCGTCTCCTCCGCGTCGAACTTGACGAGGCCGGTGAGCTTGCCGCCGGTGAACAGCGCGTAATGCGACACGATGAACGGCGCATTGTGATAGAGCGGGCCGGGATTGAGCAGCGAGACGCCGAAGGGAATGCTGAGCGGCGGCGCCGCGACGGTGTCGGTCACCGCCGGCTGATGATCGAGGATGACCTTTGGCCGCCCGGTCGAGCCGCCCGACGTCATGGCCTTCCAATAGCGCGCGACCGGCGGGTTGAGCGGCTCGTCCGAAAATCCTTCCGGCATGAATTCGGCCGGCAGACGGTTCGGCGCGTTCCAATCGGCCTCGCCGCCGACCACCAGCGCCGGCTTCAGGATGTCGAGCACCGCAGCGGCCTCGCCGCGCGGCAGCCGCCAGGACAGCGAGGTCGGCGTCGCCCCGCACTTCCACACGGCAAAAGTTGTCTCGAAGAAGGCATTGCCGTTGGGCAGTCCGATCGCAACGAAATCGCCGGGCCTGACGCCCTTCGCCATGAACGCCCGCGCGCGCCGGTTGGCGCCGCGCTCGAGCTCGTCCCATGTCAGCGTGTCCTGTCCATGCTGGACGGCGATCGTGCCTTGCGGTTTGCGTTCAGCGTACCAGCGCGGCACGTCGGACAGGGGCAGCAACATCGGGCGCTTCCACTTCGTTTTCTTGGCGTCGCCTCAGGTGGGGCGCTCGCAAGCGGAAGTGTAGCAGTTCGCCGGACTGCAACGCTGTGACTCCCGCGCCACGTCAAGCACAAAATGTCAGCATTGCAGCCATGAAATTCCCGGGTTCCACGGGTGACAAGCCGGCGATAAAGGGGCAAAAATCCGGCTCGACTCAGTTTGGGTTGAGTTTTCCAGGGAATGCTCTCTTAGAATGTCGTCAGTGATTGCATTGCGTCGTGCGGCGCTGGTTCCCGTGGCCGTAGCAGGAGTTCTTCTGCTGACGCATACGCATGCCCAGGCGCAGTGGTGGAAGCGCGCGCCGGTCGATTTCGAGGAATGCGCGGACGCTGCCGAGAAAGCCGCGACCAAGGCCGAGAAGACGGCGGCGCTTGCCGATTGCAACGCCAAGTTCGCCGGCCGCCGCAAGCCGGGCGGCGGTTACTCCTATTACGACTTCCTGCAGGATCGCACCTTCGACATCGCCGGGCCCAATCCGACGCCGGAGGAGCAGAAGAAGATCGACGCAGCCTATGCCGCCTATCTCGCCAAGGAGCGCCGCAGCAACGAGGCGGCGCAGGCCATGGCACGGCAGCAGCGCGAGCAGCAGGAACGGCAGGTGCAGCAGCTCCAGCAGGTCGCGCTGAGGACCGATGTCGAGCGCGTGCCGGTTCCGGTCGAGCGGCCGAAGCTGCAGCAGACCGTCGGCCAGCGAAAGGGCGCCACCTGCACCAAGGGCTCCTTCTCCTGCGAATGGCCGCGGCTGTCAGAAGGCCTGAACGACCTGAAGAAGCTGTTCAACCCGACGCCGACCAAGCCGGCGAAGAAGAGCTGACGTCACAAGCTCCGCTGTCGTCCCGGACAAGCTCCACTCTCGACAACGCGAAGCGTTGTCGAGAGTGGAGCCCCGATCCGGGACGACGACTGAGGATGTCCGCACCACCTGCATACACGCAACGCATCAGTTCGCGCGCTTCTTCCTGCCGTGCTTCGGTTTGGCCACCGGCACATCCGCCGGCGCCGTGACCGTCGGCGAGCTACCCAACTGAGACCTGCTCTCCTGCAATCGCCTGTCGTATCCTGGAGAGTTCTGGACCGTCGGCGGCCTTGCATGGGCGAGCGTCGATGCTCCGCAGAGCACGGCAAGCGAAAGCCCGGTCATCAAGCTAGGTTTCATCGCGTTCCTCCTCGCTATCATGGCACGCCGCGGATCTGCTGCGGCGTCAGCCGCGGCGGTCCGTTGCCGGCGGCCTCGGCTTCCCTGATCAGCGCAACAATGCGGCGCATCAGCGGCACGTCGACACGGTTCTGCTCGGCGAGCGCGATGACCGCGCCTTGCAGATAGTCGATCTCGGTCTTGCGGCCCTGCTTCAGGTCCTGCCACATCGAGGAGCGCGCCTCGGGATCGATCTTCATCGTCCGCCCCAGGATCGCGTTGAAGATCGCATCCGGCAGCCGCAGCAAGGTCGGAGACCAGTTCATCGGGATCGGCGTCGCCGAGACTGGCGTGATGCCGGCCGCCTTCAGCGCGGCCAGCCCCTCCGCCATCTGGTCGGCGAACAGCCGCCGCCAATCGCGGTTTGCCAATTGCGCGGCGAGCGGCATGTCCGACAACGCGCTGAGGGCGTTGTTCAGATTGATGATCAGCTTGCCCCATTGCACGCCGGTGATGTCACCGCTCGCGCGCACGCTGAGGCCAGCTACCGACAGCGCTCCGGCCGTATTCTCGGCATCCTCGCCGATATGGATGTCGCCGGAAGTCGAGCGGTGGAAACGGCCCTCACCCATCGCGATCACGTTGAACGGCACCATGCCGGCGAGCACGCGGCGGTTGCCAAGCCGCTCGCGCAGCACCGCGACATTGCCGATACCGTTCTGAAGCGAGACGACGACGGCATCCTCGGGCGCATGCTGCGCGATCTGGTCCGCGACACCGGCGGTATCCGCGCTCTTGACGGTGACCAGCACGATGCCTGCGCTGTGAAGGATCGCGGGATCCTCCGAAAGCGCGAGCTGGCCCGCGCCGAGCCTGCGCTCGGAGCCGTCGAAATCGGTCAGACGCAGGCCGAACCGCTCGATCTCGGTCTTCACCCGCGGCCGCACCAGCAGCGCGACACGGCGGCCACCGGCCGCCAGCATGCCGCCGACGAAGCAGCCGATGGCGCCGGCGCCAGCTACCACGATCGGTCGATCCGTCATCACTGAACTCGCTCCCTGAACGTCCTGCCTTCGATAACAGAGGCACGGCCGGCAACCAATCGCGTAGCAAGCGCCTTGTAACCGTCATGAGTGCCCCATATGTTTTCGCCCCGGGGGCAGTCAGCGGCGAGCATTCGCCAGACGAGACGCCAAAGGAGAGCACCATGGGTCTACTCGACGTCCTCAACGGCATGCAGAACGGCCCGCGCGGTCCCTCGACGCCGAGCTCCGAGAAATCCGGCATGTCGCCGATGACCATGGCGCTGCTCGGCCTGCTCGCCTGGAAGGCGTTCAAGCATCTGACGGCCAGCCAGCCCGGCGCGGCGCCTGCCCCGCAGCAGCGCTCACCGCTGCCGCCGCCCACGCCTGTCAATACGGGCGACAGCAGCACGCTCGGCGGCAATAGCGGCGGCCTCAGCGACCTGCTCAAGGGCGGCCTCGGCGGTCTGCTCGCGGGCGGCGCGGCCGGATCCGTGCTGAGCGGCGGCCTTGGCGACCTCCTCAACCAGCTCCAGCAGGGCGGCCACGGCGAGGCCGCGAATTCCTGGGTCGGCAAGGGCCAGAACAAGCCGATCGCGCCGGGCGACCTCGCCAACGCCCTCGGCGCCGATCAGATCGAGAGCCTGTCCGCCCAGAGCGGCCTGTCGCGCGAGGAGCTGCTCAACGGCCTCAGTCAATATCTGCCGCAGGTGATCGACCATCTGACGCCGGACGGACGGCTGCCGACCGAGAACGAGATCTCGGGCAGAATCTAGTCGGACCTTGATCGACACGCTTTCGGGAAGGGGAGCACACTCATGAGCATGGGCGGCCTGTTGTGGATCATCGTCGTCGGCTTCATCGCCGGCCTCATCGCGCGCTGGCTGGCGCCGGGGCCGAACAATCCGAGCGGCTTCATCCTCACCACCATCCTCGGCATCGCCGGCGCATTTCTCGCGACCTTCATCGGCCAGGCCATCGGCCATTACAGCCCCGATCAGGGCGCCGGCTTCATCATGGCCACGATCGGCGCGGTGGTGGTGCTGTTCATCTGGCACCGGCTGGTGGCGAGCGGCGTCATCAAGGGGTAGGTCGTTTGTCATTCCGGGGCGCGAAGCGAACCCGGAATCTCGAGATTCCGGGTTCGATGCCATCGCATCGCCCCGGAATGACGTCGTGCAACATCACGTAATCAAATGCATCCCCGCGTCCATGCGCACGACCTCGCCGGTCATGTTGCTGGAGGCCGGCATCGCCAGGAAGCACACGAGCTGGGCGATATCATCCGCGGTCGATGCGACCTTCAGCGGCACCTTCGCCACCACGCTGTCGCGCACCTGCTTGGCGCCGGCCTCGCCGCGGCCCTTGGTGAACCAGGGCGTGTCGATATAGCCGGGGCAGACCGTGTTGACGCGGATCAGCGGCGCCAGCGCGCGCGACAGCGACAGCGTCATGGTGTTGAGCGCGCCCTTGCTCGCGGCGTACGCGATCGACGAGCCGACGCCGCTGATGCCGGCGACCGAGGACACGTTGACCACGGCGGAGGGCCGACCTGAGGCCTTCGCGCCGGCCTCGAGCAGGCTGCGCGCGGCGCGCACCATCTGGAACGGACCGATGGTGTTGACGCCATAGACCCGTTGGAAATCTTCAGCCGACAAGCCGTCGAGATCGGCGTGAGCGACATGCTTGGTGATGCCGGCATTGTTGACGAGGACATCGAGCTGGCCCCAGCCGCTGGCTGCCGCGACAATCCTCCGGCAATCCTCGTCCTTGGACACGTCGCCCTGCGCGACCAGCACCTCCGCCGCGCCGGCCTTGCGGCAGAGTTCTGCAGTGGCTTCGGCTTCCTTCTGGCTCGAGGAATAGTTGATGACGAGCCGCGCCCCGCTCCGCGCGAGAATTTCCGCCGTCGCAGCGCCAAGGCCGGAAGCCGACCCCGTCACGATTGCGCACAGATTGTCCTTGGCCATCCGGATTTCCTTCCCCGTATCCTTGATCTTCCGCCGCCCTGTTTAGCGAGTTTGCGGCGCCCTGCAAATCGAGCAAACTCCGCTAAGCGGAATTAGCTTGGGCCCCATGTCCGCGCCGCAGGTTGACCTGCGATCAACGCTTGTCAGGGCCATGGCTTTTTCGGATCATCGGGCGCAAGAAGACCTGCCAAGAAGACTTGCGCGGCTCGCTCACCAGGCGGGACGCGCCAACGGCAAAACACGGGGAACGCTGTGGCGGAGAGTGACAATATCGTCGTCGAGACCGCGGAGAAGATCTTCGCAGATCTCGCCGATCCGCAAACCATCAACAACGACAAGAAGAATTCCTGGCAGGCGCCGCTGTGGCAGGCGCTGAGCGAAGCCGGCCTGCCATTGTCCTGGGTGCCTGACGATCTCGGCGGCTCCGGCGCGAGCCTTGCCGACGGTTTTGCGCTGCTGAACGCCGCCGGCCGTTTCGCCGTCGCGGTTCCCCTGGCGGAGACCATGCTGGCCGGCTGGCTGCTGGCCCAGGCGAAGATCGCGTCCCCTGAAGGTGAGATGACGGTGCTGCCGGCAAGCCCCAGGGATCGCATCACCCTCGATGCCGACGGCGCGCTCTCCGGCCGCGCCCGCGGCGTGCCGTTTGCGAAGACGGCGAAGCACTTTGCAGTGCTGGCGCATGGCAAGGACGGTGCCGTGATCGCGCTGGTCGATGCCGGCAAGGGCCGGATCGAGTCCGGTCTCAATGTCGGCTACGATCACAGCGACACCGTGACGCTCGACAAGGTCCAACCCGTCACGCTGAAGGCCGCGCCGAAGGGGCTTGACCAGACCACGCTCATGCTGATGGGCGGCGTTGCGCGCAGCCTGCAGATCGCCGGCGCGCTGGAATCGATGCTCGACATCTCCGTGCGCTATTCCAACGAGCGTGTCGCCTTCGAGAAGAAGATCTCGAAATTCCAGGCCGTGCAGCACAATCTCGCGCGTCTCGCCGGCGAATCCGCCGCGGCGCTCGCGGCTGCGACGTCCGCGGCTGACGCCATCGCGAACGCCGAGGCGTTCAACGACGAGGTCTATCTCGAAGCCGCCTCCGCCAAGATCCGCTGCGCGGAAGCCGCGGAAAAGGGCGGCGCCATCGCGCATCAGGTGCACGGCGCGATCGGCTTCACCATGGAGCACATCCTGCACCGCTATTCGCTGCGGGCGCTGGCCTGGCGCGACGATTTCGGCTCGGAGAGCCATTGGGCCGTCGAGCTCGGCAAGCTGGTCGCAAGCCGCGGCGCCGACGAACTGTGGCCGCTCGTGGCATCGCGCTGATCAGGGAGAGAAACACATGACCGCTGCGCTTCGTTTCGACCCGATCCGCCTGCCCGAAAAGTGCGAGCAACTCCGCAAGGAAGTGCGCGCCTTCCTGGCCGAGGAAATCGCCGCCGGCACCTTCGATCCGCACAAGCCCAACCGCGAGGACACCGACGCGCCGGAATTTTCCCGCCGGGTCGGCGCCAAGGGCTGGCTCGGCATGACCTGGCCGAAGAAATATGGCGGCCAGGAGCGCTCCTTCCTCGAACGCTACGTGGTGACCGAGGAGATGCGCGTCGCCAACGCGCCGACGCGGCGCTTCTTCGTCGCCGACCGCCAGAGCGGGCCAGTGCTGCTGAAATATGCCCCCGAGCACATCAAGATGGACATCCTGCCGCGGATCTGCCGCGGCGAGATCTGCTTCGCCATCGGCATGAGCGAGCCGAACTCCGGCTCGGACCTGTTCGCGGCGAAGACGCGCGCGACCAAGACCGACGGCGGCTATCTCATCAACGGCACCAAGATCTGGACCTCGTCGGCGCATATCGCCGACTACATGATCGCGATCTTCCGGACCTCGCAGCCGACCAAGGAAAACCGCCGCCACGGCCTGACCCAGTTCCTGGTCAAGATGAAGCAGCCGGGCATCAAGGTGAACCCGATCGGCCAGATCACCGGGCAATACGAGTTCAACGAGGTCGTCTTCACCGACTTCTTCGTGCCTGATGACCACGTGCTCGGCGAGGTCGACGGCGCCTGGAAGCAGGCGACCAGCGAGCTCGCCTATGAGCGCTCCGGACCCGAGCGCTTCCTCGAGACCTATTACGTGCTGACCGAGCTGGTCCGCGCGGTCGGTCCCAACCCGGATACGCGCAGTGCCGAAGGCATCGGCCGTCTCGTTGCGCAGCTCCACACCATGCGGCGCATGTCGGTCTCGGTGGCCGGCATGCTTCAAGCCGGCAAGGAGCCGGTGGTCGAGGCGTCCATCGTCAAGGACATCGGCACGGTCTGGGAGCAGCAGCTTCCGCACCGCGTCCGCGATCTCGCCGCCTTCGTCGAGGAGACCGCGACCAACCGCGAGACCTTGGAGCGGCAGCTCGACTTCGCGATCAAGACCGCACCGAAACTCACCATCCAGGGCGGCACCACCGAGGTGCTGCGCGGCATCATCGCGCGCGGACTGGGTCTGCGCTAATTCAATCGGGGATATCATGAGCACGTATAAAGACATCGGCGTCGAGAAGGTCGGACACGTCGGCACCATCGAGATCCGCCGTCCGCCGCTCAACTTCTTCGACATCTCGCTGATCAACCAGATCGCCGATGCGCTCGAGGAGTTCGACCGCGACATCGAGATCCGCAGCTCCGTTCTCTCGGCGCAGGGCAAGGCGTTCTGCGCCGGCGCCAACTTCCAGGATCCGGCGCGGCAGGCGCAGGAGGCAAGCGAGGCCGGGAAGAAGGGCGACCCCGCCGACAGCCTCGGCGCCATCAACCATCTCTACATCCAGGCCGTGCGCATCTTCCGCGCCAAGAAGCCGATCGTCGCCGCCGTGCAGGGCGCGGCCATCGGCGGCGGCCTGGGCCTTGCGGTGTCGGCGGATTTCCGCGTCACCTGCCCCGAAGCGCGCTTCTCCGCGAACTTCACCAAGCTTGGCTTCCATCCCGGCTTCGGCCTGACGACGACGCTCCCCGAGCTGATCGGCAAGAACAACGCCGAGCTGATGTTCTACACCAGCCGCCGCGTCACCGGCGAGGAAGCCGTGAAGTGGGGCCTCGCCAACGTGCTGGTGCCGCAGGACCAGGTGAAGGCGGAAGCGATGAAGCTCGCCAACGAGATCGCCGAATGCTCCCCGCTCGGCCTGCTCTCGACCCGCGCCACCATGCGCAACGGCCTCGCCGACCGCGTCATGGCCGCGACCAACCACGAGCTCGCCGAACAGACCCGGCTGCGCGCGACGGAAGATTTCAAGGAAGGCGTGAAGGCCACGGAAGAGCGGCGCGCGGCGAATTTTAAGGGAAGGTAATCGACGTATTGCGACGGCGCCTCAGCACTCTCCGCCGTCATCCCCGCGAACGCGGGTATCCATAACCCCAGGGAGGAGTTGTCGCGCAAGCTGATCACTCCGACTCTTCGCCAAACCACTCCCGGTGGCTATGGATCCCGGATCTGCGCGCGCCTTGGGGCGCGCTTGTCCGGGACGACAGTGGTGGTTTTGGCGGCTTACTTTCTCCCCACCACCAGCGCATCGACGATCGTTGCGCCCAGCCCTTCGCCGTGCACCAGCACCGGGTTGAGCTCGATCTCCGAAATCTCCCTGGCATACGCTGCCGCCAGCACGGAGATGTCGGCGATCAGTTGCGAGAGAGCCGGCACATCCGCCTTCGCCGCCCCGCGAAATCCGTTCAGCAATGGCGCGGCCTTCAAACCCGCCAGCATCGCACCGGCCTCGTCCGCGCTCACCGGCGCGGGACGATAGACCACATCCCGAAACAGCTCTGTCGTGATACCGCCGAGACCCACCATCACCATCGGACCAAAGGTCTCATCCGTCATCGTGCCCACGATGATCTCGACGCCCTTCGGCGCCATCGGCCCGACCAGCACGCCCTGGATGTCCGCCTCCGGCCGATGCTTGCGCGCGTTGTTGAGCAGGGCCTCGAATGCGAGGAACGCTTCGCCCTTGGTGGTGATGTTGACGCGAACGCCACCGACCTCGCTCTTGTGGGCGATGTCCGGCGACTGAATCTTCATCACCAGCGGAAACCCCGCGCGAGCGACGGCGTCGTCGAGCCCGGCCTTGTCCTTCACCAGCACCTCCTCCGGCAGCGCGATGCCGGCGGTGCGGAGCAGTGCCTTGCTGTCGGCTTCCGACAAGGACGGCGATGACAGATGCGCGGAGAGATCGCGCCGCTGCAGCCGCGCCTCATCCGCGGGCTTCGGCAGCTCGAACCTCGCGTAATCGACCAGCCGCCGCATCGCGACGCCGACATGGGTCAGGCCCGAGAGCACCACGACACCTGATTTCGCAAGCTCGCGC
The DNA here is from genome assembly GCF_006658625.1 of Bradyrhizobium sp. UNPF46. Lineage (NCBI taxonomy): Bacteria > Pseudomonadati > Pseudomonadota > Alphaproteobacteria > Hyphomicrobiales > Nitrobacteraceae > Bradyrhizobium > Bradyrhizobium sp. UNPF46. The sequence continues at coordinate 7,227 of NZ_LFJB01000116.1, read as the reverse complement.
CGCGCGAAGTCGGACGGCACGGTGTAGGAATAGAACACCACCGGCTTGTGCTGCGCGGACAGCACCGGCGCCAGTTCCTCTTCCTTGAACGGCTTGCGCACCTCGCTCGACAGCGACAGCACGACCAGGATCGCATCGACCTCGTCGGACGCCGTGAGCACGTCGACGCTCTTCTGCAAACCGCCGGAGGTGACGCCCTGCGCGGTGACGTCGATCGGGTTTCGCGCCGTGCCATAGGACGGCATCAACTGCTTGATCCCCGCCTGGACGGACTCGGACAGCTCCGGCACCTGCAGGCCCTGCAGCGCCACGGCGTCGGCGCCCCAGATGCCGGCGCCGCCGGAGACGGTGACGACGGCAACCCGATCGCCCCTCGGCAACGGATTGCTCGCCAGCACCGCCGCGATCGTCAGCGCCTCGTCGAGATCGTTGGAGACGATGAAACCATATTTCGCAAACACCGCGTCATAGGCCGCCGACCAGCCGGCCATGCTCGCGGTGTGCGAGGCCGCGGCGCGCTGGCCCGCGCCGGAGCGGCCGACCTTGGTGACGATGACGGGTTTCTTCACCTCCGCGGCGCGGCGTGCAGCGGCGAGGAATTTTTCGACGTCGCGAATGCCTTCGATGAACAGCAGGATCACGTCGGTCGAGGCATCCTGCACCAGATAGTCCAGGAACTCGCCGGCGCCGAGGTCGGATTCATTGCCGGCGCTGACGACATAGCTGACGGCGACGCCGAGCGCCCGCGCGCGATGATAATAGGCAAAGCCGATACCGCCGCTCTGCGCGACGATGCCGATCCGCCTCGTCGTCGCGACCAGCGGCACCACGCCAGGCTTGACGTCGACCGCCGGACTGAACGTTGCCGCCACGCGCTGCATTTGGCTGAAGAAACCCTCGGCGTTCGGACCGGAGATCCGCATCCCCGTGCGCTTCGCCAGCGCTGCGATCGCATCCTGCATCGCCGCGCTGTCGCCGCCCTCCTCGGCGAAGCCGGAGGAGATGATCACGGCATTCCTGACGCCGGCGGCGGCGCATTGCTCGAGCGCGGCCAGCACCGCGCGGGCGGGGATCATGACGACGGCAAGATCGATCGGCGCGCCGATCTCGGTGATCGATCTGTAGCAGGCGAGCCCGTCGATGTCCGCGTAGTTCGGGTTCACCGGGTAGATCTCGCCCGGGTACTCGTTCTTGCGCAGCATCGACAGCAGCCGGCCCGGGATCTTCTCGTGATCGCGCGAGGCACCGATCAGCGCGATGCTGGCGGGGGCGAAGAAACTGTCGAGCGGATGCGGCATGGCGAGAGTCCTTCTCATTGTTGGCCGCGCCGCAGCCTCCATCCCCGTCATCCTGAGGCGCCGGAGCGCAGCGGAGGCCTCGAAGGATGTACGGCCACCGGCCGAGCCGTTCATCCCTCGAGGCTCCCCGTGCGGCGCGTTGCGTCGCACGCCTCGCACCTCAGGATGACGGATCGAGAGCCGTGAACGCAAGAACTCAGGCGGCGAGCCGGAACGTCACCCCACCCAGCAGGAACTCGTTCCCCGCCACAGCGAGCCCCTTCGCCTTGGCAGCGTGCAGCACGCGCGCCACGTCGGTCACCCGAAACTCCAGCGCGCTCATGATCTCGCTGGCGCCCTTGACGAAACGGAAGGTTGCGTTCGGCAGCTTCAGCTCAGCTCCGTCAGGCGCAACCCCGATGATCTTCCCCCAATGTGCCGCCAGCCCCTGCGGGTCCGGGCTCTGCATCTCCACCGCGACAAGCGCCTGCGTCACGTCCTTGCGGATGGACTTCTGCCAGTCCGGTCCTGCCGGCGGGTACGCACCCAGAATGTCGTCGCTGCCTTCGGTGTGGTTGAACTCGATGAAAGCGGCGCGGCAGTCGCGGGGATGGAGCTGCACGCCGTGATAGGGCGCGTGGTCGATGACGTTGGCGGTGCGCACGCCCATTGCGTTGGCGTGGCGGCCCCGCTCGTCGGGATCGTCACAGCAGAAGATCGCCATATAGCCGCCGCGGCCGCCGGTCTTCTCGATGAAGCGGCCGGCCGTGGTGCCATCCTTGAACGGGGCGACCACCTCCAGCAGGATGGTGTCGACCGGCAGCAGCGCGTTCTCCAGTCCGTATTTCGCGACATTGCCGTCGCGGTAGCAGACGGCAAGGCCCATGATCTCCGCGATGTCGGAGACGACGGGCGCGAGCTGCGGCGCGACCAGGCAGATCTGCCGCAGCCGTAGATAGGGCGCCATGGTCATGCGCCCCTGAAGGTGGGCTTGCGCTTCTCCACGAAGGCCTTGGCGGCCTCCTTGTGGTCCTCGGTGTCGCCGCAGCGGGTGTGATGGATCGCCTCGCCGTCGAAGCAGTCTTCCAGCGGCAGATGCTCGGCGTTGTTGATGTTGCGCTTGATGAAGCCGAGCGCGATCGAGGGCCCCTGCGCCAGCGACAGTGCGAGCTCGTGCGCGGCGGCATCGATCTCCGCATCAGGCACGACCTTGGTCACCATGCCGATCGCATGGGCGTCCCTGGCGGTGAGCACCGGCGACATCAGATAGAGCTCGCGCGCCCGCGCGCTGCCGAGCAGCTGTGTCAGGAAATAGGTGCCGCCGTAATCGCCGGAGAAGCCGACCTTGGCGAAAGCGGTGGTGATCTTGCAGGATTCGGATGCGATGCGCAGGTCGCAGGACAGCGCCATCGACAGGCCCGCGCCGGCCGCCGCACCGTCGAGCTGCGCCACCACGGGTTTGGGCATCTGGTGCAGGATGCGCGAGACCTCCATACCACGACGCAAATTCGCGAGCTTCTGCTCGAACGGCAGCGGCGCGCGGCCGGCCGCCATCGACTTGACGTCACCGCCGACGCAGAACGAGCCGCCGGCGCCCTTGAACAGCACCGCGCGCACCTCGGGATCATCCGCCGCACGGCGTGCGGCTTCGACCAGCCCGGCCACCATCTCCGGGTTGAGCGCGTTCTTCCGCTCGGGCCGGTTCATCGTGATGGTGAGCAGCCCGCCTTCGAGCTTTTGCAGAACCATGTCGTTGCTCATGCGGCGTCTCCCTTTGTTTTTGTTTTGCTCGTCACTCCGGGGCGCGCCTTTGGCGCGAACCCGGAATCCACTTCTCAACCTTCACGGCCGCCCGATGGATCCTCAGGTGCGCAATTGCGCACCTGAGGACCTCGAGATCCCGGGTTCTCGCTACGCGAGCCCCGGGATGACGCTTCGCGTCACTTCTTCACCAGCGGGCAGCGCGACTGCTCCAGCGACTGGAACGCTTCGGCGCCGGGGACGGTGGCGAGCAGCTTGTAGTCGTCCCAGCGGCCCTTCGACTCCGACGGTTTCTTCACCTCGAACAGATACATGTCGTGGATCATGCGGCCGTCGTCGCGGATCTTGCCGTTCTTGGCGAAGAAGTCGTTGATCGGCGTTTCCTTCATCACCTTCATGACGGCGGCAGCATCAGTGGTGCCGGCCGCCTTCACCGCCTTCAGATAATGCGTCACGGAGGAGTAGACGCCGGCCTGCGCCGAGGTCGGCGGCCGCTTCACGCGCTCCTGGAAGCGCTTGGAGAAGGCGCGCGTGTCGTCGTTCATGTCCCAGTAGAAGGCTTCGGCCAGCAGCAGGCCCTGCGCCGTCTCGAGCCCGATCGAGTCGATGTCGGTGACGAAGACGAGCAGCGGCGAAACCTTCTGGCCGCCCTTCATGATGCCGAACTCGGCCGCCTGCTTGATGGCGTTGACGGTGTCGCCGCCGGCATTGGCAAGGCCGATCACCTTGGCCTTGGAGGCCTGGGCCTGCAGCAGGAACGACGAGAAATCCGAGGTGTTGAGCGGATGGCGCACGCTGCCGAGCACCTTGCCGCCGGTCTTGGTCACGACGGCGCTGGTGTCCTTCTCCAGGTCCTGGCCGAAGGCGTAATCGGCGGTGAGGAAGTACCAGCTGTCGAGGCCCGACTTCACGGCGGCAAGGCCGGTCACGTTGGCCTGGCCGTAGGTGTCGAACACGTAGTGCACGGTATAGGGACCGCAGGCCTCGTTGCTGAGACGGATCGAGCCCGGACCGTTGAAGATGATGATCTTGTTGCGCGCCTTGGCGATCTCGCCGGCCGCAAGCGCGGTGGCGGAGGCCGCGACGTCGTAGATCATCTCGACGCCCTGATTGTCGAGCATGTCGCGGGCGATGTTGGCGGAGAGATCGGCCTTGTTCTGATGGTCAGCCGCCAGCACCTGGATCTTACGCCCGAGCACCTCGCCGCCAAAATCCTCCACCGCCATCTTGGCGGCGGTCTCGCTGCCGGGACCGGTGATGTCTGCATAGAGGCTCGACATGTCGAGGATGCCGCCGATCTTGAGCGGCGGCTTGTCCTGGGCCTGCGCGGCGGCGCTCGCACTGAGGGCAAGCGACGCGGCAAAAATGCCCGACAAAATTCTCTTCATCGAAAAAGACCTCCCGTTATCGCGCCGTACTCTGATGGCGGCTTGGTTATTGCTCTTCAATAGTGCTGTTGCCGCAATCATGCCGCATGCGCAAGAGCGCAGCAAGCGCGAGGCGCGTTGCGCGCATGAATGCCGCGCATGTTTTCCGCAAAGCGGAATGGTGAGACGACGCAAGATGTTTCCGCGTCGTTGCGAGTGTGTGAAACAACGGCGCAGCTCCACACGCTCTGCCGTAGGGTAGGCAAAGGCGCGCTCGTCGCGCCGTGCCCACCGCCTCGTACGATTGGCAAAGACGTGGGCACGCTTCGCTTTGCCCACCCGACGGCAGCCCCTTCGCCATTCGCCACGTTTGGGTTAGAACGATCGCACAACGCAACCTCTCCGGGTCACGTGACGCGACTGCTTCACCTCCTCGTCGCATTCCTTCTCCTCGCGAGCCGCGCCGCGCTCGCGACGCCGTGCCAGTTCGAATCGCAGGGCGAAGGCCGCGTCGCCGCCATCGTCGATGCGCGCAGCGTCCGTCTCGACGACGGCCGCGAAATCCGTCTCATCGGAATCGAAGCGACGGCATCCACCAGGCAGGCGCTGGCATCGCTGCTCGCCGGCCGCGACGTCACGCTCCGCGGCAGCGACGACACGCCGGACCGCTATGGCCGCCAGGGCGCGCTGGTCTTCATCGGCGAGGGCGACACGTCCATACAAGCCATGCTGCTGGCCCAGGGCGACGCCCTGGTCTCCGCCGAGATCTCCGACAAGGACTGCGCGGCCGCGCTGATGGCGTCGGAAGCTGCAGCACGGCGCCAAAAAAAGGGCAGCTGGGCTGACCCGTCGGCCATAAAAAACGCGGAAAGTCCGGACGATATTTTGGCGGGGATCGGGCGCTTTGTGGTGGTCGAGGGTAAAGTCCTGTCGGTCCGGCAAGCTGGGGCAATGACCTACCTCAACTTCGGGCGGAACTGGACACGTGGCTTCGCCGCGACTATTTCAAAGCGCGCGTTACCGGCGTTCGAAAGCGCCGGGATCACCCTTAAGTCCTTGGAGAATAAACGTATTCGAATCCGGGGCTGGGTTGAGGAAAGTACGGGACCGCGGATCGATGTGCGGCTCGTGGGACAGGTCGAGTTGCTGGGCGCGAACGAGCCGACAGGGGTAAGGCCCTAAAGAAGGGCCAGGCACGGGTTAAGCGACGTGAATGGGGTGCTAGAACGGCACGTACGGAACGAACGCCGCCGCCTGCGGGCTGCGCCGGCCGCGCTATGCCTCGTGCTGGGCGCGGCGCTGGCGGGCTGCGGCGACATGGGCCGGTTCCAGACCGCCGCGACCCCGCCGGCCGTCGCGATGCCGAAGCCGAAGCCGGCCGTCGCCCAGACCCCTGCCACCGAAAAGGAGCATGAGCGCATCCTGGCGAGCTATGGCGGCACCTATGACGACCCCAGGCTCGAATCGCTGGTCACCAAGACCGTCGATCGGCTCGTCGCCGCCTCCGACCGGCCCGACCAGGGCTACAGGGTCACCATTCTCAATTCCGGCGCGGTCAACGCCTTCGCGCTGCCGAACGGCCAGCTCTATGTCACGCGCGGCCTGCTGGCGCTGGCCAGCGACACCTCGGAACTGTCCTCCGTGCTCAGCCACGAGATGGCGCATGTACTGTCCAAGCACGCGGCGATGCGCGAGGACCAGGCGCGCCAGGCCGCGATCGTCACCCGCGTCGTCACCGACATGAGCAACGATCCCGACCTCACCGCACTGGCGCTGGCCAAGACCAAGCTCACCATGGCGAGCTTTTCGCGCAAGCAGGAGTTCGAGGCCGACGGCATCGGCGTCGGCATTTCCGCCAAGGCGCATTTCGACCCTTACGGTGCTGCACGCTTCCTCTCCGCGATGGAGCGCAATGCCGAGCTGAAGGCCGGCAAGAGTTCGCTCGATCCGCGGGCGCAGGATTTCACCTCGTCCCATCCGGCAACGCCTGAGCGCGTGCAGAACGCGCAGACCATTGCGCGGCAATATACTGCGCCTGAAGGCGCCGAGCGCGACCGCGAGAGCTATCTCGCCGCGATCGACAACCTCGTCTACGGCGAAGATCCCAGCGAAGGTTTCGTGCGCGGCCGCCGTTTCCTGCATCCGAAGCTCGGCTTCACCTTCCAGGCGCCGGACAATTTCACGCTCGACAACACCGCCCAGGCCGTGATCGGCGTGCGCGAAGGCGGCGCACAGGCGATGCGTTTCGACGTGGTGCGCGTGCCGGCCGAGCAGTCGCTCGGCGACTACCTCAATTCCGGCTGGATGGAGGGCGTCGAGAAGGCGTCCACCGAGGACCTCAGTATCAACGGCTTCCCGGCCGCGTCCGCCACCGCCAAGGGCGACCAGTGGCAGTTCAAGGTGTACGCGCTGCGTTTCGGCAGCGACGTCTACCGCTTCATCTTCGCGACAAGGCAGAAATCGACCGAGAGCGAGCGCAACGCGCGCGAGACCGTGAATTCGTTCCGTCGCCTGACCCTCGACGAGATCCAGGCCGCCCGCCCCTTGCGCATCAAGGTCATCACCGTGCAGCCCGGCGACACCGTGGAATCGCTGTCACACCGCATGGCCGGCGTCGATCATCCCGCCGAGCGATTCCGCGTGCTCAACGGCCTCGATCGCACCGCGCAGGTGAAGGTGCGCGACCGCGTGAAGATCGTGGCGGATTGAGGTTGCGCTCGTTCTGCAAACTCATCCGTCGTCCCGGACAAGCGCGCCCAAAGCGCGCGCCGATCCGGCAACTGTTATGTTGACGGTGCGACCTTATAGATTTTTCGGTCGCG